>NZ_WBKM01000276.1 GCF_015714725.1 Nostoc sp. WHI | reverse complement strand
CCCAATGCCCAATGCCCAATGCCCAATGCTCCCCCTGCCTCCTGCCTCCTGCTTTTTTTAGACGTATTTCTTAAAGGCCAGTGTGACATTATGACCACCAAACCCGAAAGAATTGGATATTGCCACCTCGACTTTTTGAGCGCGGCTAAAGTTAGGCACGTAATCTAAGTCACACTCAGGATCGGGATTTTCTAGATTGATTGTGGGTGGAATTTGGTCATTAGCGATCGCCAGTACTGTTGCCACTGCTTCAATACCTCCAGAACCGCCCAATAAATGACCTGTCATCGATTTGGTGGAGCTAATTGCTACTTTATGGGCGTGTTCTCCCAAGGCTTTTTTGATTGCTGAGGTTTCAGTTGAATCATTAGCTGGGGTACTAGTGCCGTGGGCATTAATATAGCTGATCTGTTCGGGAGTTATTTTGGCATCTTTGAGCGCCAGTTCCATCGCTCTAGCGGCTCCGAGTCCACCAGGTACGGGGGAGGTGATGTGGTAAGCGTCACAGGTCATGCCATAGCCGATCATTTCGGCATAAATGTGAGCGCCGCGACTGATGGCGTGTTGTAGTTCTTCTAGAATTAATATTCCTGAACCTTCACCCAAGACAAATCCATCGCGATCGCGGTCAAAGGGACGGCAAGCTCTAGTTGGGTCTTCATTGCGAAAAGAAAGTGCTTTACAAGCGGCAAACCCAGCTACCGATAATGGTGTTACAGCCGCCTCCGTTCCCCCGCAAATCATCGCCTGGGCATATCCGCCTTGAATTAAGCGAAAAGCATCCCCTATGGCGTTAGAGCCAGCAGCGCAAGCAGTCACAGGACAGGAGTTTGGCCCTTTAGCACCCGTGTGAATTGCCGTTAATCCTGCTGCCATATTGGCGATCATCATTGGGATCATGAATGGACTACAGCGATCGGGCCCACGGTTGAGGTAGATAGTTTGCTGGTCTTCTAATACCTTAATGCCACCAACGCCAGAACCGATCATGACACCTACCTGTTCTGCATTCAGTTCATTAATAACTAACTGCGCGTTAGATAAAGCCTGTTTGGCCGCTACAACCCCAAATTGGACAAACCGATCCATGCGCTTGGCTTCTTTGCGTTCTAAATAATCATGTGGATCGAAGTTTTTCACCTCACCAGCAATGCGGCAATCATGGCTAGACGCATCAAAAAGTGTGATGTAGTCAATGCCGTTGCGTCCACTCAATAATCCATCCCAATATTCTGTTGCTGTGTTACCAATAGGTGTAATCGCGCCAACACCAGTTACAACAACGCGTTTACGTGTATAATCTGTCATGATTCAGTTAAAAGTGGCGAAAAAGCAGCCGGCAAAAAAATTCGAGACTAGCGACTAGGTACTGATAAGCCAGATCGGTCTTAAAGGTTTCCTTTATGAGCGACTGGCATCGGGTTTACCGACTTTAAGATACTGGCTTGTTAGCCTCAGCTTTAGGAGCGTTAGGAGCGTCACCCTTAGGGTGACTAGGTTGGAGAAAAATCTCCCCAATCCCCAATACCTAATCCCTAATCTCTAGTTAAGCTGATGCGGTAACTTTGTTGTTGATGTAATCTACTGCGTCTTGAACCGATATGATTTTCTCGGCAGCTTCGTCGGGAATTTCGATATCAAATTCTTCTTCCAAAGCCATGACGAGTTCAACGGTATCAAGGGAATCAGCATTGAGATCGTCCATAAACTTGGATTGTAGTGTGACTTGGTTAGGGTCTTCAACACTCAGTTGATCGACGACGATTTTTTTGACCTTTTCAAAAAGTTCCGCTTGGCTCATAAATAAAAGTCCTTAACTAGTTGCTAGAATCTACTCTTTACAGAAGACATTGTTTTGAGCATATACATCTTATCGTCAAGCGTGATCGTGCGCATACTGCCAAGGGTTTTTCTGTCAGAAAAACACTCCCATTGGTAAAAACAATGGGGTAGTTTTCTGGGAACACTTGGGCAGTCGAGCGGGCTACGCCATCGCCGATACCGTGTAAATGCTTCAGTTGTCTAATTATTGCTAATTTTTTTTACAATGTCTCGATCAGTATTCCCAAGCCTTGCTAGCAATAAGAATATCTAGATGCTGCGGCTTTGAACCTAGAGTGCCAAAAGGCGGTTGAACGTCAAACATCAGAACTTCGGTGCTAACAAGGCATGATAAAACAGTTATTGTCTAGAGCGATCGCTCTAACCCAAACATACTACTATGCTACCTCACACCCTGAAATACGCTTACTTCCCCGGTTGTGTTGCCCAAGGAGCCTGTCGGGAACTTTACCAGTCAACTCAAGCGCTTACCCAAGCACTGGGCATTGAATTAGTTGAACTTAAAAAAGCTGCTTGCTGCGGTTCTGGCACATTTAAAGAAGACTCCCAATTGCTGGAAGATACAGTCAACGCCAGAAATATTGCCTTAGCAGAAGAATTAAATCTGCCCTTGCTCACCCATTGCAGCACTTGTCAAGGTGTTATCGGTCACGTTAATGAAAATTTGAAAGAATGCCAAACAACTAACCCCGCTTACGTTGAACAGGTTAATGGCTTGCTGCATAAAGAAGGTTGTTCGCCTTATCGCGGCAGTACTGATGTTAAACATCTTCTCTACGCCTTGGTAACAGATTATGGTTTAGAGGAAATTACCAAACGTGTCACCCGGAAGTTAACGGGATTAAAATGTGCCGCGTTTTATGGATGTTATCTCCTCCGCGCCCAAAAATCCATGCCTTATGACGACCCCTTCCAACCGGAAGCGATGGAAAATATGTTTCGGGCTGTGGGTGCAACACCAATTTATTACCGAGGGCGGACGCAATGTTGTGGTTGGCCGCTTTCTAGTTATGCCACTACCCAATCTTTCAAAATGGCGGGGATGCATATTCAGGACGCTTTGGCATCTGGTGCTGACTGTATAGTTACACCTTGCCCTTTGTGCCACTTAAATTTAGATTCGCGTCAGCCAGAGGTGGAAAAGGTGATTGAACAAAAGCTAGGTTTACCGGTGTTGCATTTACCTCAGTTGATTGCTTTAGCACTTGGCGTTAGTCCAAAAGAACTGGGTTTAGAGCGTCATATTGTTTCTACAAAGCCAGTGCTGGAGAAATTATGATTTTAGTCTACGGAGTACAAGGTAAAGGCAAGTCGCCAAGACTGCGCGGCGGAATGTAGTTCAAAAGGTAAATTCTCAGATGCCTACAAGCAATTGCAGTTGCAGATGGAAATCGTACTGAGGAATGCAGATTAAATAAAGTGCAAAACTGGGGTTAAAGCAGAAGTTCCTACAGAGAAAGCAGAATTTGCTACAGGTTGCGCGATACACGGAAACGTCTTAGCGGGAACTGCTACAGGTTGCGCGATACACGGAAACGTTAAAGTGGGAACTGCTAAAGGTTGTGCGATACACGGAAACGTTAAAGCGGGAACTGCTACAGGTTGTGCGATACACGGAAACGTTAAAGCGGGAACTGCTACAGGTTGCGCGATACACGGAAACGTTAAAGCGGGAACTGCTACAGGTTGTGCGATACACGGAAACGTTAAAGTGGGAACTGCTACAGGTTGCGCGATACACGGTAACGTTAAAGTGGGAACTGCTACAGGGAAAGCGGAAGCTGCTACAGACTGCACAAAATCCAAAAACGTCTTAGCCCAAGTTGCTGAGAATTTTAAAGAAACAATAAAGATTTTCTTTGATGATTTTTTGTCACAACTATGCTTCTAAACCCCAACAATACTCAAAATTGCAAGTTATTTAATCCACGTTCTTTAGCGAGTTGGTTGGTGATGGGTGGAGCGATCGCTTCTTGTGATTCTGCACTAGCCCAGATTGTACGCGATCGCACCTTGGGATCTGAAAGTTCTGTAGTTACACCTGAAACTCCTGGTTCTCCCGTTGATGTGATTTCAGGTGGAGCAACGCGGGGTAAAAATTTGTTCCATAGCTTTGAGCAATTTTCTGTCCCAACTGGAGCTACTGCTTTCTTCAAAAATGCTACGGAGATTCAGAACATCATTAGTCGGGTAACAGGTTCCTCTATCTCTAATATTGATGGATTGATTAAAACCAATGATGCAGCTAATCTATTTTTGCTCAATCCCAATGGAATTATTTTTGGGCGAAATGCCCGTTTAGATATCAGAGGCTCGTTTTTAGCCAGTACGGCAAGTAGCTTTAAATTTGCCGATGGCTTAGAGTTCAGTGCTAAAGCACCTGAAAACATACCTTTATTGACGATAAATGTTCCTATAGGCTTGCAATTCGGAGGAAATCCAGGCAGTATTTAGGTGCTAGGTGATGGCCAAGGACTTAGGGGAACATCCGACTTAATTGATACTACAAATGGACTGCGCGTATCTTCCAATCAAACTTTAGCATTGGTGGGTGGCGATCTTGGCTTAGAGGGAGCAACGCTGAAGACTGCTGGAGGCAGGATTGAATTGGGTAGTGTTGCAGGAGACGCTTTAGTGAACCTGACTCCCACAGAAAATGGGTTTACTTTGGGCTATGAAGGCGTACAAAACTTAGGCAACATTCAACTAACCCAACAATCGGCAGTCGATGTTAGCGGAGCTGGTGGCGGTGATATACAGGTAACAGGTAAACGTGTCACCCTCACTACTGGTTCCCAAATAGAGGCAAGTACTTTGGGGAGCGAGGCTGGTGGAGCTTTAGTGGTAAATGCTAGTGAGTTGTTAGATGTCATTGGTACATCTGCTGATGGTCGGTTTCCTAGTGGCTTAGGTGCTACTGTTTACCCAGGCGTGACTGGGAACGCAGGAAATTTAACAATTAACACTAATGAGTTGCTGATTCAAAATGGGGCACAGGTAGGTGCCAGCACTTTTGGCAGTGGTACAGGAGGGAATGTAACTGTCACAGCAAACAAAATTCGAGTCATTGGTAGATCCGGCAATACTCTTACTAACGCTAGCGTTTTGGCAACTACTGCCGAACCAGGTTCTACAGGAGACGCAGGTTTGTTGACAATTAATACTGGTGAGTTGGAGATTCGAGATGGGGCACTTGTGAGTGTTAGCACTAGAGGTACTGGTAAAGCAGGGAATTTGACAATCACAGCAGACTCTGTGCAAGTAGTTGGGATCTCCGCTAATGGTCAGTTTCCTACAACCATAGGAGCTTCTTCTAATTTAGGCGCAACTGGAGATGCAGGTTTGCTAACTATTTAATGAGGCATCTTTAGTTTTTCAACAGGCATACATTGCTTTCAAAGCTCAAAAGGATAAACTCAAGGAAGCTATGAGTTTGAGCAATCTCTCCTTAGCTTATCAGCAATTAGGACAGTGGTCTAAAGCGAGTCAAGCGATCGCTCAAAGTCTAAACTTATTACAGACCAAGCAAGCCTCTGAAGGAATAACTGCGCTAACGCCAATCCTAGCCCAAGCTTTAGATATTCAAGGTCGGCTACAGTTAGCACAGGGAAAAGCTGAATCAGCTCTAAATACTTGGCAACAAGCAGCTGCAATTTATTCAGAAATAGACGACAAGACTAGGTTAATCCGTACCCAGATTAACTCTGCTCAAGCTTGGCAAACTTTAGGACATTATCGCCAAGCTCAGAAGACATTAACTGAGATTAACCAAAACCTCCAAAATCAACCAGATTCAACTCTCAAAGCTACAGGATTGCGTAGTCTCGGTAATGTACTCCGAGTAGTCGGCGATTTAGAACAATCCCGAAAGATTTTGCAGCAGAGTTTAGAAGTAGCGACGCGAATACAAGGGCAATCTCCTCAAGCAATCAGTGAAACTTGGCTAAGTTTAGGCAACACTGCCACAGCCCAGCAAGATACGCCAGCCGCGCTAAATTACTATCAACAGGCTGCTAGGTCTACTTCCTTAACTACACGCATCCAAGCTGATTTAAATCAACTTCACCTATTGTTAGACGACAATCAACTAACTGTTGCCAAAGGGTTGGCATCTCAGATTCAAACTCAAATCCCAAATTTGCCTGCCACTCGTAAGGCGGTTTACGCTCGGATTAACTTTGCCCAAAGTCTGATGAAACTAGCAGCAAGAGGCGTAGACGGTTACGAGGTGAAGGAAATTGCCCAGCTTTTGGCTATGGCAGTCCAACAAGCTAGAGATTTACAAGACCAGCGCTCGGTTGCTTATGCCCTGGGAAATCTCGGAGGATTATACGAACAGACTCAGCAATTTAGTAGCGCCCAAGACCTCACCCAGCAAGCTTTAATTCTATCCCAAGCCATCAATGTGCCAGATATTACCTATCGTTGGCAATGGCAGTTAGGACGCTTGCTGAAAGCGCAGGGAGATATTAAGGGAGCGATCGCAGCTTACACCGAATCAGTGAAAATCCTTCAGTCTCTACGTAACGATTTAGTTGCGGTTAATCCAGAGGTGCAGTTTTCTTTTCGAGATGAAGTAGAGCCAATCTATCGGCAGTTGGTCGATTTGCTGTTGCAATCAGAAGCAAGTTCTCAACCAAGCCAAGACAACTTAGTTCAAGCCCGCGCCGTCATTGAATCCCTACAACTAGCTGAACTGGACAATTTCTTTCGGGTTGCTTGCTTAGAGGGAAGACCAATACAAATTGACTCTGTTATTGATCAAAAAGATTCGACTGCGGCAGTTATTTATCCAATTATTTTGGCAGACAAACTAGAAGTTATTCTCAAGTTACCTCAACAACCGTTGCGCCATTACAAAATTGCCATTACTGCCAGTGAAGTGGAAAGAACTTTAGAACAATTGCGACAAAACCTGCTCAAACCTCACACACTGCAAGAAACTCGGTCATTATCCCAGCAAGTATATAATTGGCTGCTGCAACCAGTGGAGAAAAACTTAGCCAAATCCCAAATCAAAACTTTGGTATTTGTTCTGGATGGTTCCTTACGAAATATTCCTATGGCTGCTCTTTATGACGGTCAACAATATCTTATCCAGAAATATGCGATCGCTTTGACTCCAGGGTTGCAGCTATTAGCCCCAAAGTCTTTGTCACAGCAACAACTAAAAGTTTTGACTGCCGGAATTACTGAAGCACGCCAGGGCTTTTCTGCCCTGGGCAATGTGGCGTTTGAGTTGAATCAAATTCAGTCTGAAGTGTCAACTAAAGTGCTTCTCAATCAAGAATTTACCAGCAAAACTTTCCAAAAAGAAATCAATTCTATTCTTTTCTCTGTAGTCCACTTGGCAACTCACGGTCAGTTTAGTTCTAAAGCTGAGGAGACGTTTATTCTCACTTGGGATGGTCGGATTAACGTCAATCAGTTGGATAATTTACTTCGAGATCCGGAAAAACCTAATGCGATCGAGTTACTCGTTCTTAGCGCCTGTCAAACGGCTGCTGGAGATAAGCGGGCTGCTTTAGGACTTGCTGGGATGGCTGTGCGGGCAGGGGCACGTAGTACCCTTGGTTCTTTGTGGAATGTGGATGATGAATCTACAGCAGAATTGATGAGTCAGTTCTATGGAGAACTAATTACCAAACAATTAACTAAAGCTGAAGCACTCCGTCAAGCCCAAGTAGCTTTATTAAAGAATCCTAAGTATCAACATCCGATATTTTGGGCACCTTACGTCTTATTAGGTAATTGGTTATAGCTATTGGCAGCAGTCTACTATCGGTTCTGAGGCAATGTCATTTAGACCAATAGTTTGTAACATGGTAGCCCAATCAGTACGTTTCGGGTTTAGGCGACGAAGTTCGGCTGAAGCAGTCAGAAACTCATACCAAATACCATTAGTGGCATAAAGAGCAACGCGCTGTTTTGGTGTTGCTGTCTCTAACTGATTTTTGAGAGCGGCGTTGGGTTCAACCCTTTTAATCCAACCATCAACAAAAATAGGTGGTTGTTGTAAATTACAGTAAGTATTGAAATACCAATGATAACGCTTGCCAATTTTTAACGAGGAAGTTGTAGATGGCAGAGAGAAGCTAACAACCCCTGACGTTCCAGACAGTGAAACAGGGCTTTGATATATAGTCTCCCCCGCTTCATTTTGCAGCACGAACTCTGCGGAAACTATGGTTACATCAGGAACGTAAAACCAGAAAGTTGGATAAGAGGCAGTCGTTAATCCAAAAACTAATTCTGCATTTGGCAACTGATAAACCGGAACTAATGCTGTCAGCCGCTTTTCCTTGGATGTAGCAAGCTCGTTGTTCATGCTCTTGCAACCGCGCTTTCCTCCGCCAACGCGATTACCGGGTGCGTTAATGTCATCTGGTGGAGGAGGTGCGTTAAAAATCCCCGATGCGAGAATTTCAGATTTTACGGGCTGTGCTTGGACTAATGTGAAGCATAGCGATACCAAACTGATTGCAAAGGCAAGTTTAAGCTGTCGAAGACCTAAGTTCATTTCAGTAGTAACTCCAGTTTTTACCTATTTTCATTAGCAAGTGTCCAATTTTACAAATAATAAGATCAGCATAATAAGTGGACTAATGAAGATTATTTATATATTCAAAAGTATGAAAGGTGTTTTCGGAAATTCTCCCTACTTTAACCTTTCCTGGCTAGATATATTCATACTGCTGTTACTGCCTTGAGAAACGTTGTAAATTACTACACTACTACCTGTAACGACCAGAGCGATCGCAGCAGGAATTAGCGGTATCCAAATACCTTCTAGAAGCATAACAAAGCTAATTGCCGATATAACCCCAATTCCACCAACTACCGCCAGTCCTAAAAGCCAGAAATTACGAATCCGCCATGCCAATATCCCTGCAAAAAGCGACCAGTTAAACATCCACAAAGCATCACCCCAAATAGGCCAAACCCACAACAAAGTTCGCCCATCTAAAACTGCGCTGAGAATTTGGCTCACCATTTGAGCATGAACAATAACTCCTGGTATTTCCTGCTTTTGATTAGTAGTGTAAGGGGTGGAAAAATAATCACCGGCACTTTGGTTAGTGATGCCGATAAGTACGATCCGATTCTTCACGAGATTGGCATCGATCGCACCCGTAAGTACATCTTTTAATGTGATTTGCTCGATAGCCTTTAAGGGAGAGTCAAAGGAACGGTAATTAAGCAATATTTGATAGCCCCAGTCATCCAGTTTTTGATAACCACCTATAGGCGATCGCAATCGGTTAAACACAACTTGGCCAATCTGCAAATCTTTTTTTTTGGTGTACTTGACAGAAATATCCTCTGCCTCTAAATAACGAAATGCCAATTGAGCGCTGAAGGCGTAGGGCGTAGTACAAGGGGATAAGTCGCCTGGTTTCATAGCAATCAAATGGCGGCGGAGAATACCATCGCTGTCTTTGACAAAATCGCTAAAGCCTTGACGTTCTAAAGGAATTTCTGGAGGGGGTGAAACGCCTGGTTCATTAATTTGGGGTTCGCTGACTTTACAAATAGCAATGAAGCGATCGCTTTGCCGCATCCAATTAGCTAAAGGTGCTTCCTTGACATCTACAGGGAAATCACGATAAATATCTAAGCCAATGGCTCGTGGTTGATACTGCTCTAATTTCTGCACAAGGAGGGCGAGTGCCCGATCTGATAGCGACCCTTTTCTCTCCTGCTGTTCTGGAAGCTTAAAATCATCTTCAGCGATCGCCACTACCAAAAGGCGGCGATCTGGTTGTTCACGAGGACGCAGCCGCAGCAGTTGGTCAAAAGCTTTTAGTTCCACAGCTTGTAATAATCCTAGATGCCGTACCCCCATTACCAAAGCTGTTATAACCACACTTAAAACAAGCACAGTTTGAAGACGGCGTTTGCTGGGTAATGTTTGAAGCGATACCGATTGTGAGCTTGATAAGGCTTTATTAACCCAATTTTGATTAAAAACAGTAGCATAAATGCGGTTATAAACTTTTAACAAACCCTGTTGCTTAACTACCAATCCTGATAGCCGCAATTCTATTTGCTCAGGAGTGCTATGTGCTGTGATTTGGCCTGTTTGCAAAATTTGCTGATAAAGCTCCAGTAATTGCTTAGTGCGTTGATAAAAAATGCGATCGCGAATCGTTCTCAGATGCTCCGGTTCATCTTGGGATTCCCAGTTTTCAATTACTTGAGAATGTACCAGTTTCTCAACATACTCTGCTTCACCATTTGGTGGAATGGGAGAAGATGCGATTGCTAACTGGCAAAGTTTCTGAGTGAGAAAAGGTTGACCACCACTCCAAGCTAATATCTCTTGCAAGACTATCTGAGGATTACCGATACCCACTAATCCCTCGGCTAATGGTTGAGCCTCATTCCATTGGAAACCGTTTAATTCAATTGCTCGACCAATATTAAAAGGTGTCCGGTGTTTGTCTTGAATCAAATCGTAGGGAGTTGTTACCCCTAGTAGCGCAAAGGTAAGGCGCTGGTAAGCTAGATTGTCGGCTCGTTTGTTATAGCAAGCTCGAATTAAAGCTAAAAAATCATCCTTAAAGTTTAATTTGAGAATGCTATCAATTTCGTCTACAAAAATCACCATCTTTTGAGAGACTTCTATCAACAGTATTGACTCGATAAACTCACTTAAGCGTTGCACTGGTGATAGTTCAGAGCGATCGCTCCACCAACTCAGTACTTTGAATTTGGGAATGAAGCTACGCACCAGCCTCCGCAGTATGCCCAAATACCACTCAGATGCAGTGATGTCCTGGCTACTAATTGCCGTAATGTCGATCACGCCACAGGCAATATCCTCTGCTTGCAGTTTACGCATTGTTTGCACTCGCAAGCTGGACTTGCCCATCTGCCGCGAGTTGAAGACATAACAAAATTCTCCAGCTTTTAGAGCATTATAAAAATCTTTGTCGGCTTGTCGCTGCACATAGCTCGGAGCATCAATTTGTAGACTCCCTCCGACTTGATATTTGTAAGGCTGCATCCTAACTAGCTTTTTTAAAAGTGATTTATTTAAACGCAAAGGGGCGCAAAGGGAAACGCAGAGGTACGCGGAGAATTAATTACGAATTAATGAAATGTTGTACTTGGTTAAAATTTATAACTAACTAAGGTGATGTTGAAAATATTGGCGGTACAAATTGCAGCGTGGCATCACCTTATTGTCATTACAATATACCACTAGACCCATACTGTGTAATTTAAACGCTAACTCCGAGTCTAGTTCTATCGGCACTAAACTTTTCACAACCTGGCTAAAAGCTGCCACTAAATTTGGATGATCATCAAGATTACACAAATGCTCTCGGAGATGGTCTTTGTAAATTCCCGCTTCAGTTGGGGCTGTTTGCAACAACTGCTCCAGTGTGATGTCTTGATGTTGAACATGATAAAGAGCTAACCGAACTAAATAGGGATGTCCTCCTACCATGTCCATCAGTTTTTCGACCTGAACATCAATCCAATTTAGTGCCTGATGACGCTCAACCAAAATTTGGACTTGTTCTTGATTAAACTCTTGTAATTCAATGCTCAACCCGACATTAAAGGGAGATTGATTGATATTTAACGGAATATAAACTTCTTTGGAATGTACTAAAACTAGGCGGAGTTTTTGCCAAAGTTCGCTACTGCGATCGCCATACTTTGCATACTCATACCAAGCTCGTAATAAATTAAAAAAGTCTTCGGCAATGTCACGATGTGGAAAAATGCGATCAACACCATCTAAGCTAATTACTAATGGGCTATCGATTTCTTCTAACAAACACTCTTCAAAGTAAGCGGTGGTTTTATCCTTACTGCCATAAATGCTCCAATAATCATCTAACTGATGAAGCTTCTTGAGTTTCCTGCCAACACTTTCACAGAACCAGCGCAAAAATGTATCTAAGCTGGCGAAAACTGCTTTATCTGCTAAATGAAAGCTTAAAGCTACAGTTTGACAGCCATGATTTCTAGCTTCATCCAGAATTCTTGCCATTAGCGAGGTTTTGCCCATCTGTTTAGATGCTTTGATGCGAATTAGGGCGCCTGGCTGCAAAATCTCTTGAAAACAGCGATCTTCAATTGGAGGGCGTTCAACATAAAAACTAGAAGTGAGAGGGACTTGACCCACCGGAAATTCTGGTTCGGCGTTTAGTTGCGTAGGCGTAGCCCGTCGTAGACATCGCTCATTTGTGTGTAGAGTTAGCAATACTTCCCCATTTTCCTGAGAAACTGAGTTATCTATTTTTAGTTGTGAATCAGATAACATCAGCTTTTGGGACTGTAAAATATCCTCTAACTGCTTTGGTGAATCAGCATTACCGGAAAGCCTCTGCCGCTCTAGTGCTGCCTGAAAATTCTTTTTACTAACCTTTTCGCCAAATGCTGCTGACAGCATCTGCCACAGCTTAGGGCCAACATCATGCTGTAAATATTCGGTAGTGTAGCCATGAACTTGGGCAATCTCACCATACTTCTTTCCTTGCCAAGAGCTACGAAGTATTGTCACTTCAATATCTTTCAGATGTCTTTTTGTCTGGGCAACAACTGCTGTATCTAATATTTTGAATGCTGTTTCAAAATCCATTGCTCAGAGATGAATAACAACTATTTATATATTTAACTACAGCCCAAATTCTTAAATTTATTCAAATGGCTGTAATTCATGCCTCGCCTGGTTCAGCAAAGATTACTCACCTCACCTTAACTTTTCTTACTTAACCTTACTTAACCTCTTTTGTCGTTTAATTTCTTGAAATCAAACTCCTTAAATTATCCATATTTACGTTTTTGAGTGCAAAAGGCAACCTAGTAATAACAGCAAGAGCAGTTATTGGGCTTTAGACAAATCTAACTTTGTTGAGGAATTGATCCCAAGTCCAAATCAATTAAATCACATACAAACTCACAACTAAATCAAAGGAGACTCAAAATTATGGCGATTATTAGTGGAAGCATAACACCTGCTGACGACAGAATTATAGCTAATGGGGACAACGATAGAATCGATGCTCTGGCGGGTAACGATACGGTTAATGGTGGCGCGGGTAATGATACTCTAATAGGCAACTTTGGCAATGATTCTCTATTCGGGGCACTTGGTAACGACTTCCTCGATGGTGGATTCAACAGAGACACCCTTGATGGTAGCGCGGGTAACGACACTCTCAACGGCGGCGACGACAATGACAGCCTTTCTGGTGGCACTGGGAACAATCTTGTTAATGGTGGTGCGGGTAGAGATACTCTCATCGCTCAAAACGGGAATTTTCCGGCTATAGGTGATGTTGGCGATACCCTGATTGGCGGTGTAGGTAATGACGAGTTGCGTGTTGAGGGAGCCTCAAATTATTTCTTGACTAATGATCGGCTGTTTGTCGGTAATTTAGTTCACCAGTTTTCTGAGGTTGAGGCTGTCAGGCTCACTGGTACCTCCGGTAATGACACGATTAATGCGTCTCAAGCTTTGTTATCAGATCGAACCCATCTCTTTGGTGGTGCAGGCAATGACACCATCATCGGTAGCCGTGGTGTTGACCAAATCAACGGTGGTGATGGGAATGACAGCATAGTAGGAGGAACAGGGTTTAACTTCCTCCGTGGCAATAATGGCAATGACACCCTTCTCGGTGGAAATGACGACAATAATCTTAATGGAGGAGAAGGATCTGACTTTCTCCAAGGTGGAGCCGGGAGGGATAGTTTTTCCGATAGTGCTTTTGATGGAGCAAGTGATGACCAATACATCGGGGGAGGAGGTGAGGACTCCCTATTAATACAGGGCGACAATAGCTTTGATCTGTTCTCATTTGCCAATGACCCAAATAAAAGCCAAATAAAAGGTGGCAAGGTTGGCCCATTTGCCAATATAGATGATTCAGCTACAGGTACTGATACCCTCCAAGGTATTGAAAACGTCGAAATCCAAGGAGGAGATAGTTCTAATCGCATAGATGCCAGTCGCGCCAACGAAAACGTAAGCGTATTTCTTGGGGGTCGCGGTGGCAGCGATATTCTGCTAGGTGGTAGCGGTAACGATGTACTATTTGGTGGATCTGAGGGTGATGTTCTTACGGGAGGTGCGGGCAACGATCGCCTAAATGGTGACTCTGGTAATGATCGTCTGGATGCCGGACAGGGTAATGATACCCTCTTTGGTGGTGGTAACTTTAATAGCGGAGAGATAGATATTTTAACAGGAGGACGTGCATTCGGAGGAGTTCAATCTGTTGATACGTTCAGCCTAAATGACTCCTATCGGCAAGCTGGTCATGCTATTATCACAGATTTCTCTGTAGTAGATGGTGACAAGATAAATCTCCGCGGTTCCGCTAGCGATTACACTTTTGTACAGCAAAGGTTTACGCCTGGTAGTTCTACAAATTCTTTCTCTGTTTTAGATACGGTCATCTTCTTCGGTTCGCCTGCTTTCGGCGACGTGATTGCTGTGGCTGAGGATGTCAGTTTAACTGCGTTCACTGCTGGGATTACATTTAATATCTAAGCAATACGGTTCGATTAAGACTCGATCCCCCCAACCCCCCTTAAAAAAGGGGGACTAAGGGGGATCATTAAGGACTGTGTACCTTAACCGAAAAGTATTTACTATCTAAGGCTTTCAGTAATTAGCGATCGCACACGACGTTGCGATCGCTAATTTTCTAGTTAATCATTGCTATTTTTTAATTTACGTTGCAATTGTTTTAGCGATTGATACATATCTGGCAAGCGATTATAAACAGCGCATACCTTAAGATACAATTTGTAGGGCATTGCGGGAGATCCTGAGACAATTTCTCCTGGTGCAACATCGCTGTGAATTCCAGATTGAGCAGATGCGATCGCCCCATCTCCCATCTTCACTTGATTGACTATTCCTGTTTGTCCAGCTAAAATTACGCGATTCCCCAGTTTGACACCTCCCGCCATGCCAACCTGACCGGCGATCGCACAGCCAGCGCCGATTTGGCAACCGTGACCTATTTGCACTAAGCTATCAATTACTGTATTCTGTCCTACCCGTGTTTCTCCGACGGCTGGGCGATCAATGCCACTGTTGCAGCCAACTTCCACGCCATCTTCTAAGACTGTATAGCCAGATTGTTCCATTTTGAACCAACCAGTCCGAGTAGGAACAAAACCAAAGCCTTCTGCACCGATGACAGCACCACTGTGAATAACGCAATCTGCACCGATGCGGGTGCGTTCGTGAATGGTGCAATTGGCGTGTAAAATGGTGCG
Organism: Nostoc sp. WHI; assembly: GCF_015714725.1. Lineage (GTDB taxonomy): Bacteria > Cyanobacteriota > Cyanobacteriia > Cyanobacteriales > Nostocaceae > Nostoc. The sequence goes on along the minus strand of NZ_WBKM01000276.1, from coordinate 20,441 downwards.
ATCGCCTATTTTGGCATCTGGATAAATCACCACATTCGGATGAATAATTGCATCATTGCCAATTTCCACCCCTTGTTGAATCACAGCATGGGGGCCAATATAAACATCACTACCAATTTTTGCGGTGGAGTGAATCACAGCAGTGGGATGAATTTCTGGGATGGGGCGATATGGTTGATAAAAAAGTGCGATCGCTTTGGCAAACAAAAGTCGCGTATCTGGGGTCACTATCCAGACAATACCCCTCTGATGTGCAAGCACCTGTAATTTTTCATCTTGGGGCAAAATTAAAGCACTAGCATTGGTATTGCCGACAAAAGATCCAAATTTTGCACTTTCTACGTAGCTGAGAGTCCCAATGCTAGCTTCATCTATGGCTGCTACTCCTGTAATTTCTGGGTCATGGCCTGGGTTGTCAGTCAGGCTGTGAGCGATCGCAGCATCACCAAATTGGTGTAAAATTTCGCTGAATTTCATTGTTGGGTGTGTTCAAAATTAAACTATAAAGGCAAGATAATTTTCCCTCTTAATGCTCCAACACAGTAATTCTATAGAAGTGTGAAAGTAATTCGTAGGTCATCACGAATTATTCGCCATTCCTACCCCTGCTAAATACCCAGTCGTCCAAGCACTTTGGAAGTTAAACCCGCCGGTAACGCCATCAATATCTAAGATTTCTCCGGCAAAATAAAGACCAGGAACTAACCTACTTTCCATCGTCTTGAAGTTAACTTCTTGAAGTTTGACACCGCCACAGGTAACAAATTCTTCTTTAAAGGCTCCTTTACCACTGATTAAATATTGCCCTTGAGTGAGTTCTTGCACCAATTGATTTAAGGTTTTATGAGATATTCCTGCCCAACGGTCTTCTGTGGTAACGCCTGCACGGGCAATGATATATTGCCAGAGACGATGGGGTAGGTCAACACCTCGATGGAGTGCGATCGCTTTCTTTGCCCATTCATCCTTAATTGCTAAAATTTGTTGTCGCACTTGGTCTTGTTGCAAATGAGGTAGCCAATTAATTAATAATGTGGCTTGATAGCGGCTTTCGTGCAAAATCCTTGCACCCCAGGCGGAAAGCTTTAGAACAGCAGGGCCACTCAAACCCCAATGGGTAATTAGCAATGGGCCAGTTTGTTGTAATTGGGACTTTCCGCCCACAGATAACCGCAATTGTGCAGAGTTAACGCTAATTCCAGCCAACTCCCTCAGCTTTTGATCGACAATGTTAAAGGTAAATAATGAGGGTACTGGCGGTTCAATTTGATGACCTAACTCCTGGACAATTTTATAACCTACAAGGCTACTGCCGGTCGCAAGAAGTAGGCGATCGCATTTCATCGTTTCTCCCGACTTCAAGAGGATATCAAACCCCTGATCTTTTGAAGTTTGTTTCACGGACGTTACAGGGGTACTGATGCACAGTTTTACCCCGAATGTCGCCGCATTTTTAATCAGACATTCCACAATGGTTTCTGAATTATTCGTAACGGGAAACATCCGGCCATCAGTTTCAATGTTTAGATAAACTCCCACAGCTGCAAACCAAGCTACTGTATCTTTAGGTTGAAACCGAGTAAAAGCACCCCGCAAAGCTTTTGCGCCTCTGGGGTAATTTTGCACCAACTCCTCAGGATAAAAACAAGCGTGAGTGACATTGCAGCGTCCGCCACCAGAAATTAGCACTTTCGCCAGGGGTTGACGACTGGCTTCGAGTAAAGTAACTTTGGCATCAGGATTGGCTTTAGCACAAGCGATCGCGCCAAAAAATCCGGCTGCTCCACCCCCAATAACTACAATTTGTAACGGTAGCAATTTCAAAAATATCTCTTTTACAGCACCTACTCTCTAGGCTAGCTGTTATTTTCCCTCTTCATCGAGTTCAAAGTCCAATTGAGAGGAGTTTTGCTAATTAGCCATAGGTTAGAAATCTATGGCAGTTGTTGGCAGGAGTGCAAAATCTGTTTCTTTTAAAAACGCCACCATGTCCTTTGGGCATAACTGATAATGCCTATTGCGATCGCCCCTAGTAGTAGTAGCCAAATAATTCCCCCTGGAATAAAAGTCAGAATCCCAAAGCCTCTCAGTACCCAGACGGCGACGCTAATGCCGAGAAGGATACCGAAAATCTGGATTAATTTCCGATTTAAAGCAGATTGACTCACCTATTTTTCCTCTCAACTCAACAGACATTACATTTGATATTGACAAATAAAATATAAAATTACGATAAAGTCGCAGTTTCATCAGAAATAATACGTAAAAATCGAGAGATCCTATCCCGACGTTGGGGTAAGGTGGTTGATATTCGGTTGCATTTGGATTATTTTATCTGCTAAAAACTTGGTTTCATCTACAATTATTGCTCTGATAAAATTCACTTAAGTAATAATTGTGTTAATTGTGATCAGCAATACAGCTTTTACAGCAAAGTAATTGAAATAATTACCGGAAAATCACTATTTCCAGAAAAGATAAGTATTAAACTGGAACTAAAATTTAGTGTGTTGGATCTGAATCAAGTTTTATGGCTTGTAGTTTCAATACCGTTTAGGTGGATGAGTTGAGGAGTAACTTAAATCACTATGTCTGCGTCTTATATATCAGACTCAATTATTGTAGGTTCGGATATGTCTTGGAGTCAAGACAGGCAAAGGTTGCTGGTACAGGGTGAAATTTTGATAGAAACGCGATCGTACAAAATGTGTGGTGGCGCAGTAACAGCCTGGATGTATTTGCCGATGGTGCGATCGCAAGCCTGGCAGCAATTAACTGATTATCCCCGGTGGGTGCAATATTTTCCTGATATTACTAAAAGCGAAATAATTTACAAAGGTGAAGTTAAGCACCTGTATCAAGCAGCACAAAAAGCCTTTTTATTTTTCACCGCTCAAGTTGAAATTTACCTCAATGTTATAGAAGTCCTGGGGCAGCAAATTCAATTTCGCATGGAAAAAGGGAGTTTCGAGGACTTTAACGCCAATTTAGAACTCCAAGATTGCGGTAATGGTACAATGCTTGCTTATACTGTGCAAGCTACGCCGCTTATTCCAATTCCATCAATTTTCATTCAACAAGCAATGAACTTAGAGTTGCCTGCAAATATGCGTAAAATGCGACAAGTACTTTGTAAGGGTTAATCAATTTTGGATTTTAGATTTTAGATTTTAGATTAACCCCACGTATGGATCTGCTTGAGTTAAAGCTTGCTATAATTCCCTTCTTAAAAAGGAGGAAATTATAGCACAATACAGTTCAGATAAGACCAAAACATTTGTAGAGACGGCGATTTATCGCGTCTCAAAAACCCAAAATTTTGTACCAGTAGCCCTTAACCCAAGCGTATTGAGTTAATGTAATTCGTAATTATTGGTGAAACACTGGTGCGTAATTGTTTTTTCTTGGTGGTCTCGAATTACGAATTACGAATTACGAATTATTTTAATTAAGTAGGTGGGTGGGAAAATTCATAAGTATGTCATTGCGAGTGAAACGTTCGCGTAGCGTCTCGTAGAGAAGCAATCGCAATGACTTTGACGGGGTTACATTTTGTTACATAGTTAGGTTAATTCGTGCCTACTTACTTAGCTAGTGAACACTTCAACAGGTAAGCGACTAAAAGAAAGACGCTCATTCTGCACATCTACAAAGATCGTGTCGCCGTCGTTGAATTCGCCGCGCAAGATAGCTTTGGCAATTTGAGTTTCTAACTCCCTCTGAATAGCTCGTTTCAGTGGACGCGCCCCAAACACTGGGTCATATCCTACTTCTGCTAAAAAGTCAAGCGCAGTATCAGAGAGCTTAAGGGATATTTTGCGTTGGCGAAGCCCACCGGAGGTATCGCCCAGTCTTTGCCGCAATCTCTCAACTTGCAATAGCACAATTTGCCGCAATTCCTTCCTATCTAAAGCGTGGAAGATGATAATTTCGTCAATCCGGTTCAGGAACTCTGGACGGAAGCTATTTCGCATCGCCTCCATTACCCGACGGCGCATTTCGTCGTAGTGGGCGTTATCCCCGGCAACATCGAGAATATACTGAGAACCGATGTTGCTAGTCATGATGATAATAGCGTTTTTGAAGTCCACCTTATGACCTTGGGCATCAGTGACGCGACCATCATCAAGAATTTGCAAGAATATATTAAAGACATCGGGGTGTGCTTTCTCGATTTCATCGAAGAGAATCACCGAGTAAGGACGACGGCGAATCGCTTCTGTAAGTTGTCCGCCTTCTTCATAACCTACGTATCCCGGAGGCGCACCAATTAAGCGAGATACGGCGTGTTTCTCCATATACTCCGACATATCGATTCGTACCAGCGCATCTTCACTATCGAACATATATGCCGCAAGTGCTTTCGCCAATTCGGTTTTACCCACACCCGTTGGCCCAAGGAAAATAAAACTAGCGATAGGACGATTAGGATCAGCCAATCCAGCCCGCGATCGCTGAATCGCATCTGCTACTGCTGTGACTGCTTCTTCTTGTCCAATGACGCGGCGATGTAGTTCATCTTCTAAATGCAGCAGTTTCTCTTTCTCAGATTCCACTAACTTGCTAATGGGAATTCCTGTCCATTTAGAAATAATTTCCGCAATATCAGCTTCCGTTACTTCTTCCCGTAATAGTGATTTACCACTTCTTTGAGTGTTTGCCAATTCAGCTTCTACTGCTTCTAATTCACGATGCAAACTGGTTAAAGTGCCGTATTTCAACTCAGCAGCGCGGTTAAGATCGTAGTCGCGTTCTGCTTGCTGAATCTCTAAATTGACCCGTTCAATTTCTTTTTTAACGGACTGAATTTTGTCAATAATATCTTTTTCAGATTGCCATTGAGTATTGAGTGTTCTTTGTTCTTCTTTGAGATCGGCAATTTCTTTTTCCAGTCTCTCTAAACGTTCACGCGAAGCTGCATCACTTTCTTTTTTCAGCGATAGCTTCTCCATTTCCAATTGCAGAATCTTGCGATCAATTTCATCAAGTTCTTCTGGTTTAGAAGTAATCTCCATTTTCAGTCTAGCGGCGGCTTCGTCTACCAAGTCAATTGCTTTATCTGGTAAGAAGCGATCGCTAATATATCGACTCGACAATATCGCTGCTGCAACTAAAGCACTATCAGAAATCTTCACCCCGTGGTGGTTTTCATAACGTTCTCTCAACCCGCGCAAAATCGAAATACTATCTTCGACACTGGGCTGATCCACATAAACTTGTTGGAAACGTCTTTCCAAAGCGGCATCTTTTTCGATATATTTGCGGTATTCATCCAACGTTGTCGCCCCAATACAACGCAATTCGCCCCGCGCCAACATTGGTTTTAACAAGTTACTCGCATCCATCGCGCCTTGGGTTGCACCAGCACCGACAACGGTATGAATTTCATCAATAAATAAAACAATCTTGCCGCTAGATTCGGTAACTTCCTTTAATACTGCTTTCAAGCGTTCTTCAAATTCACCCCGAAATTTTGCCCCCGCAATTAAAGCACCCATATCTAAACCGATTAACGTGCTGTCTTTGAGGGACTGGGGTACATCACCAGCAACTATACGTTGTGCTAATCCTTCAGCGATCGCAGTTTTACCAACACCTGGTTCACCAATTAACACGGGGTTATTCTTGGTGCGGCGTGACAAAATTTGAATAGTCCGACGAATTTCATCATCCCGCCCAATCACTGGATCGAGTTGACCTTTACGGGCGGCTTCTGTGAGGTCACGCCCATATTTTTCCAGTGCTTCGTATTTGCCTTCTGGATTTTGGTCGGTCACTTTTTGGCTCCCCCGAATTTGTTTAATAATATTTTTTAGTTTGCTTTCGTCTAAACCGAATTCTTGGAATAAACTTTTGCCAAAGCGGTCATCTTTAGCGTAAGCCAGCAATAAGTGTTCAATTGAAATATATTCATCTTGAAACTCCTGGCGATATCCGTCTGCTCGATCTAGAAGTGTATCCAAGCTGCGTCCCAAGTAAACAGAACTACTTGTACCCGATACTTTCGGCTGGCGTTGGAAAAATTGTTCAGTGCGATCGCGCAGTTTTTGAAGGTTAACACCCGCCTTGGTGAGAATCCCAGTTGCTAAACCATCTTGTTCTAGCAACGCTTTCATCAGATGTTCGCTTTCAATTTGCTGTTGTTGATATTGCTTAACAATATCGGGGGTGTGGGCGATCGCTTCCCAGGCTTTTTCTGTAAATTGGTCAGGATTAGTAGGTTGCATATCGGTAGGCTTTTAGAGAAACCACACAAGGCGCAGAAAGACCAATAGGCTTTCATAAAGATATTGTAAAAAGAGGTAAGCTCCTAGATGGATCGGTCTTCACGTCTATGTAGAGTAGTATCACCGCCCTTTCTGGTTTTCCTCCGTCTCTTGGTAGGTTTACAAACAACTTTCCCAGTCTGAAGATCCACCAAAGCGATCGCCTTGAGTATCCTACTTGCTTTAACTTATGATTTACCAAATTTAATTTAAATTAACTTATTGCTGATATCAGTAAAATTCTGTTAACTAAGTGCGAACACAATGAATATAATAAATTTATTGGAAGTCACAGCTAATTTTATTGATAAATTGAGTAAAATGAAGATATAATATTATGATCTAAAGTGATAAGATTTTTCTTAGTAAATGCATAAAAGCTAAATATAAACCAGTAAAATTATTTATCGTTATTAATTAGTGATGAAAAAGGTGAAAGATTTTCCAATAACCGATTTAACAGCCGAAGAACGCCAGTCTCTATTAATGAGAGAATCCAAAGATTATATGCGTGGCAAGAAAAGCCTCAGGCAATTTCAAGAGGCTGAACGTAAGTATGGTACAGATTATAGTTCAGTGACCCTCGAATTAGCGAGCAAAGATAAGATAATACCAAAACTCTGGCGTTTTTTGGCGTCTCCTTGGCGGTAAAATAAAGATAAAGACTTAATTGAAGTCAGAAAGTATCTATACTATGTACTGAAACTGTAGTTTTAATTAGTAATTGAATGTTGTACTTGGTAATTACGCGCTACCAGCATAACTCCCGCTAGGCGATTAGCAATTACAAACAGTAGCTCTTGAGTCGCTTTAGAATCAAAAGTTGTCACATCTCTGCTATAGAGACATAAAACTCCTAAACTATCCGTACCTCCGATAATCGGTATAGTAATCAATGTTACGTAATCTAAGACGCGGGCAGTTTTATCTTTGCTAAAAATGTATTCCGGATCATCGGCGTGCCATACATTACTTACGCGTGACAAGTGTACAACCCGTCGTTTTTTGTCAATGAAAGTACAACCCGCACACCCTCGATTTTGATTAGGGTCTTTACCAACATAGAAACGTACTTTATTCCCATACTCATTTGGTGATTGTGATTGACACCAAGTAGTTAAAAAATCTGGATCACTAGGGTCTGGTGCATAAATGGCGATACCACACCCATCAAGAAGTGGCATGATGTTATGTGTTTTTTCAATAAATTGCTCTAATAATCGCTTGAGTGATTCATGAATGTTTGGATTTACATCCAACTTAGGCAGAAGTAATAGTAACGATTCATCCAGTTTGTTAAGCTTAATTGCGATTTGATGCGCTTTATGATAATATATTGCAGTTAATGAAAGCGGCAAGACGATAATTAATAAAAGTAAAACCAAAACCCATAGATTGACTTGTGGTGGCTGGTTAATTAAAGGAAATAGTTTTTTTTCAAAAGCTTTATCTGCTTGATTACCAACAATACCACTAAAAGCCGCAATCGATAAAAACACTACAAAACTGATAACTATTTTTTTTACCCAGTTGGGAATTCTCGGTAGATTAAACGCCATAAGTGCTGATTGGATTGCTGATTGGATTGGCATCTAAAAAAGCGGTCAGTATACCCTTAATTACAGTATAGAGGCTATGTAAAGAACAATAAGTGGACTTTACAGAATATCACTGAGATATATCTAAAATAAACTGATAGTGACATCTCTTCGAGAAGAATAAAGCGGATTGAAAACAAATCTTGCCAACATTGATTTGTGATACTGCCTGACAAAAGCAGCGCGTGTCCCTCAAGATTATGATCAACGAAAAAAATCATATCTGGGGTTCAAGTTTGGCTCTAAGTGTGGCTTTCTGTAAATGAGTCGTATGAAAGACGAGGATTTGGTCACACTTTAGCTGGGGACTGGGGAAGCAGAGGAGAGACAATTGACTAATGACTAAAAAACAAAAATTTCCTTACCTAGTTGGTTCTAAGTGGACGGCACAGCAGAAAGTAGACGGTTGGCGGCACTTTCAAGTAGTCAATCGTAAAAATCAGGCTAAGTGGGTTTACGCCGAAATGGTTGCTGCTTGTGATCCGAAAGTCCGTTTTTGGATAAATGCCAAATTATTACAAGATAATTCCCAGTGGCAAGCTGGCTGGCAAACATTACAGGAAATCCACGGACTTGAAACTGAGGTGTCCTGATTTACCTCCTTCCCAGATTATTAATCTTAGACAATATCTAAGAATTTAATAATTTTTTACAAAATCAGACTAACTTACTCTCAAGCAGCAATTAAAAGGTCTTGGCTAACGACTGAAAACTTGCAATTTATCTACGATGTCTACGACGGGATACGCCTACGCAAATTGCAGTAGTATTTCCAGCATCGGGCTGCACATAACTCTCTTTACCCTTAACTCTGCGCCCAATCCCCTGAAAACAGGTTGTATGACCATCAGCTAATTCTATGAAAATCATTCAAAAAGGCTAATTACAGTTTTTTGTATTTTGTAACTCTTTTTATAAAAATAAGTTACTAAAACTTTTTATTAATTGTTTTCAAAGCTATTAAAGCTTTTAAGCTTTATAAAAACCCAAATACACATAATTACTCTGTAATTCGTGATATTAGACCGTTTTACAGATTAAGAGGCACTTTCTTTTCTATGTAATTTGCCCAATAATGACATCAAGAGACATCACGCATCGCCATCTCAGGACAGGTGAAGGCAAATGTTTGAGCCACAAGTTTGACAAAAAGCTATAAGAGGCAAACAACAGTGAAACTAGCAGTCTACGGAAAAGGTGGTATCGGCAAATCCACAACTAGCTGTAACATATCAGTCGCCCTAGCTAAACGTGGCAAGAAAGTGCTGCAAATTGGCTGCGACCCCAAACATGACAGTACCTTTACCCTGACTGGGTTTTTGATTCCCACAATTATCGACACCCTCCAAGAAAAGGACTATCACTACGAAGATGTCTGGCCAGAAGATGTGATTTACAAAGGCTACGGCGGTGTTGATTGCGTAGAAGCCGGTGGCCCACCTGCGGGTGCTGGGTGCGGTGGTTACGTAGTCGGTGAAACCGTAAAATTACTTAAAGAACTCAACGCCTTTGATGAATACGATGTAATTCTTTTTGATGTTCTGGGTGACGTAGTTTGCGGTGGTTTTGCAGCACCACTCAACTATGCAGATTACTGCCTGATCATTACAGACAACGGCTTTGATGCTTTGTTTGCTGCTAACCGCATTGCTGCTTCAGTCCGCGAAAAAGCCCGAACTCACCCACTGCGTTTAGCTGGGTTAATTGGCAACCGCACCTCCAAGCGCGACTTAATTGAAAAATATCTAGAAGCAGTGCCCATGCCAGTTCTAGAGGTTTTACCTTTGATTGAAGATATCCGTGTTTCCCGTGTGAAGGGGAAAACTTTGTTTGAGATGGCAGAGCAAGATCCTTCCCTAGACTACGTTTGCGACTACTATCTCAACATCGCCGACCAAATTCTGGCACGTCCCGAAGGTGTTGTACCTAACGATACACCAGATCGTGAGTTGTTCTCTTTGTTATCCGATTTCTATCTAAATCCGGGTAAACCCCAGGTTGTTAATTCAGAAGAGGAACTAGACTTGATGATTGTATAAATCACCAAGTTCTCAGGATGGGGGACAATAATATGGCTTTCTTTCACAGCTTTACAGATTCATTAAAGCAAAAGTGGTTGCAATTTTTCCAGAACAATCGGGACTGGATTACTCTGCATATGCAAGTGGAATCAGTGTACACCCCTGATGGCGGGAAGCGACCACCTTCTTACCTCATCCTGGGAGTAGTTAACGCCCTAGAGCCAAAGCTAGCGCAGTTAATGTTGCCCTTTGCCAAACTTAATCCTGACGCCGATACGCTGATTGAGGTACTGGATTTGCATTTTGACCCAGATTTCGCTCTCGGTAATCGCTTCCTCGTCAACCCAGAAGCAGAAAAATACGAAGATGAAGCAGCAGTTGTCATTGACGAAAAGCCTGAAGATGAAACTTTGTCACATTCTCATACAAATGGCTTTGGGTCGGTGGCGGTAGTTGAAGAGTTCGCAATGGTGGATTCTGATGATCAAGTCCTGGGGATCAGCGATTTGGAGGAAACTGAAAATGGCTTTGGCGATATTTCTTTATCCAACGGACACGACTCAAAAGATGAGTCTCTCCAAATCTCTAGTCTAGAAGCGGATGAGTTTGGGGAAATTGCCTTCGATACAACAGTTGCAACGGAAGTAAAGCTGGATGACGACCAGGCGCTTGAAGATAGTCCACTAGATGAAAGTGCGTTTAAAGACGTGTTGTCAGATGTCTGGGGTGATGAAACAGCTTTGCAAAAGGCTGAAGAAAATAACGATTTTTTAGGGGAAGAACTGCCAGCAGGCGTTTTTGATGAATCAGAAATTGCCCGTCTCTTCCCCAACGCTTAATTACTAAGTTAGGAGTTAAGAGTGCTGAGTTAAAAGTGCTGAGTGCTGAGTTAAAAGTTATGAGTTTTTGTTACTTCCTAACTTCTAATTATTAACTCCTAACTTGAAAATCAAGGGGAGAATAAATTAATATGACTGTTGCTCAACAACCAGAAGCTTTAAACTTTGAGTGTGAAACTGGAAATTACCACACCTTTTGCCCAATTAGCTGCGTGGCGTGGTTATACCAAAAAATTGAAGATAGCTTCTTTTTGGTGATTGGGACAAAAACTTGTGGCTACTTCCTGCAAAACGCGATGGGAGTAATGATTTTTGCTGAACCCCGCTATGCAATGGCAGAGTTGGAAGAGGGCGATATTTCGGCACAACTGAATGATTATGAAGAGTTAAAGCGGTTGTGCTTGCAGATTAAACGCGATCGCAATCCGAGTGTAATTGTCTGGATTGGCACCTGCACCACTGAAATTATCAAAACAGATTTGGAAGGCTTGGCACCGAAGCTAGAATCCGAAATCGGTATTCCCATCGTTGTAGCGCGTGCAAATGGTCTAGATTACGCCTTCACCCAAGGAGAAGACACCGTATTAGCCGCAATGGCTAACCGTTGCCCTGATAAGGCTCCTGTGGCGGAAACAGAGAAAAATGAACGCAATGCGATCGCTAAATTGCTCAACTTCGGTAAAAAGAAAGAAGATGTTGCCCAAGATGAATCTGAGTACGTAAATCACACACCATTGGTTCTCTTTGGCTCCCTTCCCGACCCCGTGGTTACTCAATTAACCTTGGAATTGAAAAAGCAAGGCATCAAAGTTTCCGGTTGGCTACCCGCGAAGCGCTTCACAGAATTGCCAGTATTGGAAGAGGGGTATTATGTCGCTGGTGTCAACCCCTTCCTCAGCCGCACAGCTACTACCTTAATGCGCCGCCGCAAGTGTAAACTCATTGGCGCACCCTTCCCCATTGGCCCCGATGGCACCCGCGCTTGGATTGAGAAAATCTGCTCGGTGTTCGGTATTACTCCCAAGGGTTTGGATGAACGGGAAGCACAAATTTGGGCAGGTTTGGAAGATTATGTGAAATTGATTCGCGGTAAGTCTGTATTCTTCATGGGTGATAACTTGCTGGAAGTTTCCCAGGCAAGGTTCTTAATTCGTTGTGGGATGACGGTTCACGAAATCGGCATTCCCTACATGGATAAGCGCTATCAAGCTGCTGAGTTGGCACTGTTGGAGAAAACTTGCCAGGAAATGAATTCACCTCTGCCAAGGATTGTGGAGAAGCCGGATAATTACAATCAACTTCAACGGATTTATGCGTTGAAACCAGACTTAGTAATTACTGGTATGGCTCACGCTAACCCGTTGGAAGCACGCGGTATTAATACTAAGTGGTCTGTGGAGTTCACTTTTGCTCAAATTCACGGCTTTACGAATGCGCGTGACATGTTGGAGTTGGTGACTCGTCCGTTGCGTCGGAATAATAATTTGAAAGATTTGGGTTGGGATAAGTTGGTGAGAGAAGAAGCGAAGATTTAGATTTGAGTTTGGATTTAGCAACAGCATAATAGTATGTTACGGGCGAACTCGAAAGTTCGCCTTTTTTTACGAACCACAGAGGGAGAGGAGAAATTGGGATAATCAAAAATGCTAGAATTTTTATATTAGTTTTAGTTTTTTACTTCTTAAGTTAATGGAAATTATAAAATTGTCTCCTCAAGGACAAGTAATTATTCCCCAATCTTTGCGGGAAGCTCATCAATGGGGAGTAGGTCAAGAATTTATTATTATTGATATGGGTGATGGAATTCTTTTAAAGCCTAAGAAACCTTTTCCAGAAACTAAATTAGATGATGTAGCAGGCTGCTTAAAATATCAAGGAAAACCTAAAACTCTTGAGGATATGGATAATGCAATTCGCCAAGGTATAGAGGAATCGTGGCATGATTGCGGTTGATACAAATATAATTGTTAGATTTTTGACTCAAGATGATGAATTACAGTTCCAAAAGAGCAGAGAAATTTTCCAGACTCAAGATATTTTTATTACAGATACGGTAATCCTTGAGACTGAATGGGTGTTAAGGTTTGCATACAAGTTGAAACCAGATGAGATATGTACAACTTTGAAAAACCTTTTTGGTTTACCTAATATTTACCTGAGTAATCCTAGCTTAATTGTTCAAGTAATCCAATGGCATGAGAATGGCTTAGATTTTGCTGATGCTTTTCATCTAGCTCAAAGTCAGCACTGTTCTAAATTTTATACATTTGATGAAAAGTTTGTCAAAAAAGCCAAGGGGCTGACGCAGTGCGAAGTTAAAAAGCCTTTGATTTAGGTAGGAATCACCCATGATATTCAACAAATTTTTAAGGTGTAAATATTGAATAATTGGTGACTCGTCCCCTCATAATCTTTTTATATTTAATTCATAATTTAGAGATTCCAAAAAAGCTTTGATTTATTGGAACAATGGTAAGTTGCTCCGTCCCAAAAGATTAGTAATCTTTTGAAGCTTTAGTTTTAATATTCAGTTTTTCTTTGCGCCATTTGTCCACGCTTTTTTTAACTGCTTCTATTTCTGCAAAATCTACTTGCACAGTTGCCGTTTCAAATTCAACACCCAAAGCGGTGCTGACTTCAAGAATTTCTACAAAACTGGCACATTGATAATCTGTATCCTCATACTCTTTCACTCTTTGTTCATCAATTACTAATATATCAGCAAGTTCTTTCTGACTAATTTTGGCTGCTATCCGAGCTTTAATTAAAGCATTTGGCAGCTTATTTAAAGAATCAACTTTAATTTTTAAAGGGTTACTGGTATCGCAATTAATAAGTCTTTCGTATTCTGTGATTTCTGACTTTAACTCGTCAACTTGACTTTGATATGAGTCTCGATGAAGCTTCCATCGCTGTGGTTCTGCTTTCAAGTGTTCATTGCTATCCAATGACGCTATAGACTGTTCAAAGCGTTGCAACCAATCTAAGGAATGTTGATATTGTTGCTCGTTCTTGATCATCATGGTTTCCACCTTTGTAAATCTATAGCAATAATTCCTTTGCGTGTATTCGTCCTGGTATCAAATTGAAAAAAATCTATGTAGGCTGTACCAGAATCATTAGCTGGATAATTTGACGGAAAGATTTCACCCTTGTACTTAATTTTTATAAAGCTAACAAGTTTCTATTCCCTAACTCCAAAACTCACCATGACTCAAAAAAACTATCAACTCCCCCTAACCTTCGAGCAAATTCTTAATCTTGCCCTACAACTTCCCGCACAAGAACAAGAACAACTTATTCAAGAAATAAAGAAAACCTCTTCAAATAATAAAGATGAAGATTTACTTAGTGTTTTTGACAGAATCGGCAGAAATGCTCAAGCCAAAGGATTAACCGAAGAAACTTTAGAAGAATTACTCGCCGATGGATGAATCATAAACTAATTGTCATTGACACAAATGTGTTACTTAGTGCTGCTATAAGTCCTAATGGAACAGCCTGTAAAGCCCTAGATAAAGTCTATAAAGAATTCAAAATTGCTCAAAGCGATGAAACTTATCAAGAATTAAACACACGAATTTACAAACGTAAGTTCGATAAATATATCTCAGATCAAGACCGACAAGATTTTTTGGACATAGTTAAAAAATCCAGTCAATTTATAGAAATAAAATCTCAAATAAACACCTGTAGAGATCCAGATGACAACAAATTTTTATAACTTGCTAAAGATGCCAATGCAGAATTTTTAATCACAGGATTTCAAGACCTTTTATCACTCAAGACCCTAGCCGAATATCGAAACCAGATTATTACTCCTAGAGACTTTATTGACCTTAATTAATTCATCTTTAATCCTGTAATTATTTCAGATGGAAGGCTGTAAATCTAAAGGTTTGGATGGAATAATGTATATTAATTTTGCACCCTCTGGTTTAACTTCTGTAAATGGAGTTAATTTAAGCCAGTCATGAAAACTGATTCCTAATTGGGATATTGCTTGTACTTCTGTTTGGTAAGATTTAAAACGGCAATGGGTTTCTATTATAGATTCAACCGCTTCCATAACTTTAGGAAGACGTTTATCTGCTTCCTGTTTTAAATCCTTATGATCTGGGCCAAACCAACCTCCTTGAACTTCATCGCGAGTTAAAATTGCTGGCGGGAGTGAATCTACCCATTTATATCTAGAATATAACTCTTCTCCCATTTTAAATAAGTTCTCACGTTGCATCTCAAAAACTGCATTTTCATCTAATTTTGGGTCAATCCATTGGTAAATTCGTGTTAGCCTACGCAAATCTATCTGACCTTTGTAACAAGGTTGTAAGTATGCTGCTGGGTTAGAAGTGAGTAGAATGCCAATATATTTTTTAATACGTGAACGAAGAACTTTTGCTCCTTCTTGAAAGCGGCGAAGTGCTGTATTGTGTTCCTCTAATTCTAAATAGCAACGTGCTTCAGATAGGTAAGCTAAAGATAAAGTCAGCAGATATTCATCAGCAATTTGGCTTTTTTGCTCAATTTCGATATCGATGTATTCAGCATAAATATGCTCTGCTTCTAAAAAGCGGTTAATAGCTTGTAGTGCGCTGCTTTTACGATTTTCAGTATTAGCCATCGTAAAGGCATTATTTGCTAATTCGATTGCAGCACGAAAATTTGCATAGAAACTAACATCAATTTTACGGTTAATGTGATTTAATAGTTTTTGTGCTTGTTGTAGCCGTTGCTCTAATTCTTTTAAGCGTTGTGCTATCACAGCAAAGCCTATAACTGAGACACCAAGATTAAGTATACTGACTGCACTAGTTACTTGCAGACTTCGCCCAAGTTCCCCTAACTGATTTCCAGTAGGAGATCCCTGCTCCCGTAACCAGGTAACAATATGTTTGCTTCCTACTTCTCGGATTACACCTCCAACCCTTTCCAATGTTCCATCTGCAATTCCTTTAATGATCCAATCAGCAAGCATAAAGGTTGCTGTTACTGGTAAACTCATAATTTTCTCCAAGTTGATAAATACTCAGTAGCGCTATATCTGGCAAAAAGTCGCTTGGATTCTCCGCAGCAAATAACCTCGCTTTACTCAGTATTCCCAATTTGAGTTCTATTCTGTCTAATAGCGATCGCTCTTTTTAAAAAACCGCCCAGGCTAAGAAAGAAAAGCAAGCGATCGCTCAAATTCATCTCAGTCAGATAAAGTTACAATAGGCTGATAAAGATGCGAAAACTGTCGTACAAGTTATTATGCTAGTTGAACCACAATCTGAAGAAGACGAAACTACCTATCTTCTGAAATCAGAAACTAACAAAAAACATCTACTCAAAGCTTTAGAGAATGTAGAAAAAGGTAACTTAATTTTTGTTAATTTAGATGAATATGAAAAAATTGTCTTTGAACCACAAACTTATAAAATTGAGAAAGATTGATGCAGAGATATTTTTTATTTAAAGCGATCGCTCTTTTTAACCAGAAGATGCAGAGCGATCGCAGATACAATCATAAGTAAAAGGCAAGCTGGTAGAAAATGGCTGAAATTATCACCCTTCAATCAACTAATAGCAAAATCTGTATATTTACGCACAGAGGGTAACTGGAAACCTAAAATAATATCCTCTTTTGGGACACCTAATTCAACTAATTCATTAGCAATTCCTACCTCTGTTCCATCTTGCTGAATCCAAATTTTCTCGTCAATAATATCTAGATGGAGAACAGGCCCATATATGCGGTTTTGATCGCGCCAACCTACATAAACTAATTGATAATGATCGTGTTCTGGATCAAAAATTGTCTGGGCTTGAATGCGATTATCCCAAACAGTACTAGCGTGTTGTTGAAGCAAATTCTTAATATATTGTCGATATTCGTCTAGCTTTGCCATTGTGTAATCGTCTCTTGTTCAATATTATAAATTAATAAAAAGAGTTGATTAGTTTTAATTACAGATTGGATAAATGGAAGTATAAAAAAATTATTGTAAACAGTACTAGGAATGGCTAAATATAAAGTGCGATTGGCTTCTTGTTCTTGTAAAGCAATTCGGTAAATGATAAATTGTCCTAATGCAGCATAAAGTTCTGTGATTTTTGACGGACTCAAAAAGCTTTTAATTTCAACAGCTATTTTTTGTCCTTCTTTTTCGGCTGCAATAACTTTTTCTGCTCCTAAATCAATATACAATTCAAGGGTTCCTGCCTGGAGGGTATAAGGATCATGAGTGATTAACCACCCTTCTTTCTCAAGTGCTGTTTTGACAACTGTATGAAAAGCATCTTTCGCAGACACGGGTTCAATTCCAATTTAGAGCGGTGCTTGATTTAAATATTTCTATTTCAATAATATATTGACAACCTAGAGAAACAATAATTTGAATTGAAACGCAAAGGGGCGCAGAGGTAAGCGCAGAGTATCGCAAAGGTTTTAGAGAATTTGCGACAAAAATTTGCGTGTTCTTTCTTCTTTGGGGTTGTTAAAAAAGGTGTCGGGGGTGGATGATTCGACGAGGGAACCGCTATCCATTAAAATAACTCGATCGGCTACTTCACGAGCAAATCCAACTTCGTGAGTGACGACTACCATTGTCATCCCATCACGCGCAAGACTTCGCATTACATCCAAAACTTCTCGTACCATTTCTGGATCTAAGGCTGAGGTGGGTTCGTCAAACAGCATAATTTTAGGTTGCATGGCTAAAGCACGAGCGATCGCTACTCGTTGCTGTTGTCCACCAGATAACTGTCCTGGATATTTCTGTGCCTGTTCTAAAATTCCCACTCTTTCTAATAGTTGCATCGCCAATTCTTCAGCTTTTGGCTTTGGCGATCGCCGTACCCAAATTGGTGCTAAAGAAATATTTTGCAGCACTGTGAGATGAGGAAATAAATTAAATTGCTGAAATACCATTCCCACTTCTTGGCGAATTGTTTCAATATTTCGCAAGTCATGACTGAGGGTAATACCGTCGATTTCAATTCTTCCCTTTTGGTATTCTTCTAGAGCGTTGAATGTGCGGATAAAGGTGGATTTTCCTGAACCAGATGGCCCCATCAATACTACTACTTCTCCGCGATTTACTGTTAAGCTCACCCCCTGGAGAGCGTGGAATTTTCCATACCACTTGTGAACATCTTCAGCAATAATTATCGGTTTTTGTTCTGTTGTCACAGATTTGCACCTCCGAATTATTTAACCGAGTAAATTAGCGATGCCTAGCAATAAGCTAATAGGGTGACAATCAGAGATTTGCTGATTTTTTGTAGCAGCGATCGCCTATCAATAATAACCTTAATTAGTAAGATTTAACAGCGCGATCGCGTATTTAATATTTTGCCAGAACGATGCCACTACATCACAAAATCAGTTATTAATAAAATTTGTGGTGTAAGTCCTATGAAGATATATTATGAGGTTAAATAAATTTTTCGCCACGCCTGTATGCGCCGAGACTCAATTTTCTACAAACTATTTCAACAATCCCCAAGCCTATTATTTGAATTATTGGCAAATCCTCCAGCAAATGCTGATAATTATCGCTTTGATTCCGTAGCTGTCAAGGAACCCAAGTTTGAAATTGATGGTGTGTTTCTTCCACCTGATACCGCCGATGCAGGGATTGTATATTTCAGCGAAGTTCAATTTCAGAAAGATGAAATGCTCTACGAAAGGCTATTTGCCGAGTCGTTATTGTACTTCTATCGCAACCGTGTGAGATACAGTGATTGGCAAGCAGTGGTAATTTACCCATCCCGCCGTATTGAACAAAGTAATACTTATCCCTACCGTGCATTTCTTAATAGCGAACAAGTAGATCGCGTTTACTTAGACGAATTAGGAGATATTCGTCAATTACCTTTGGGTTTAGCACTGATGGTACTAACTACGATAGAAGAAGACCAAGCACCAGAAGAAGCTAGGTATTTGCTAACCAGAACAGGTCAAGAAGTACCCCAAGTATCAAGTCGCGCCATAATAGAATTGATAACGACCATAATGGTCTATAAATTTGAACAACTGAGTCGAGCGGAGGTAGAAGTCATGTTAGGGATAACTTTACAGCAAACGAGAGTTTATCGAGAAATTAAGGAAGAAGGACGACAAGAAGGACGACAAGAAGGACGACAAGAAGGACGACAGGAAGCAACGGTTAAGTTGATTGTTCGACAATTAACTAAGCGTCTTGGGCAAGAGTTGTCTGAGGAAATACAAACAACGATTTCTCCTTTACCCTTAGCAGTGCTTGAAAATCTAAGCGTTGCTCTGTTGGATTTTACCAGCTTGGCGGATTTACAAGCTTGGTTAGATGCACAATAAATCATACAACTGGCCGAACAAGGTAAAAGTTAAAAAATGAATAGGAGTCAGAAGTCAGAATTAAAAGAGAACTCTCTCTTAATTACTAACTTAACTGTCTTTCTAACCGCTTAGAAGCCAAGGACATCGAGTAACAAAATATCCAATAAATAAATCCAATAAATAGATAAACTTCTGCATAGCGACCAAGAAACTGTGGTTGTGCCAATATTGAACGGGCAATACCTGTTAGTTCTACTAATCCCACTAAAGATAAGAGTGAAGTGTCTTTAAATAAGCCAATAAATTGACCGACAAGGACAGGAATAACAGCACGTAAAGCTTGAGGTAGGACAATTAATAAAACCACTAAGGCTGTATTTAATCCTAATGCAATGGCTGCTTCAATTTGTCCGCGAGGAACTGATTGAAGTCCACCACGCACGTTTTCTGCCATGTAAGCAGCACTAAAGAGTATTAGTCCAGCAATTGCTCGCAATACCCGATCTAAACGTACATCTGCTGACAATAATAACGGCAGCATTACCTGAGCGAGGAACAAAATTCCAATCAGTGGTACTCCCCTAACAATTTCAATATACAGGATAGAAAACCAACGGACTACAGGCAAATCGCTTGTGCGTCCTAAAGCTAATAAAACCCCAATGGGAAAGGAAAGCACAATACTGACTGCTGCCATTAGTAGGGTAAGTAGTAAACCGTTCCACAAATTTGTAGAGACAGATTGCAATCCAAATCCACCGCCAATTAGCCAGAGAATAACGGGGAAAGACAATAACCATAATAGGGAAAGCCAAGGAGTTAGTACCTTAGTAAATTTTCCCCCAAGCCAAAAACCTGCAAATAGCAAAACTGCAATTAATAATAACCAAAGGCGGGATGTAAAGTCTATTGGTAAAATAACTAACAAAACGCCGATGATGAAAGTAAAAAAAGCAATTTTGCGCCTTGTTAACTGTTGTTTGCTAAAAAATACACCCCCAGTTATGGCGCCTAAAGTCAAAGCGATCGCAAACACAATCCAAGTTCGCCAATACAGGGCTTGAGGAAACCTCCCAACTAAAAATAAACGTAAATTAACCTGAATTACCGCCCATTGTGCTTGAGTTGTTGCCCAAGTTAGAATTCCTTGCACTACCCAAAACAGCAACACTAAACAGATAACAGTTAACAGGCTGTTGTACCAAGTACTAAATAGGTTTTTACGTAGCCAAGTTAATTTGTTATTGGGCATGGGGCGTGGGGCATTGGGCATAGGGCATTGATAAAAACTCATAATTCAACCTTAAAGGTGCAACTTCCGAGTTCAAAGGTGCAACTTCCGAGTTCAGAGGTGCAACTTCCGAGTTCAGAGGTGCAACTTCCGAGTTCAGAGGTGCAACTTCCGAGTTCAGAGG
>NZ_WBKM01000265.1 GCF_015714725.1 Nostoc sp. WHI | reverse complement strand
CATTCCCCATTCCCCATTCCCCATTCCCCATTCCCCATTCCCCATTCCCCATTCCCCATTCCCCATTCCCCATTCCCCATTCCCCATTCCCCATTCCCCATTCCCCATTCCCCATTCCCCATTCCCCATTCCCCATTCCCCATTCCCCATTCCCCATTCCCCATTCCCCATTCCCCATTCCCCATTCCCCATTCCCCATTCCCCATTCCCCATTCCCCATTCCCCATTCCCCATTCCCCATTCCCCATTCCCCATTCCCCATTCCCCATTCCCCATTCCCCATTCCCCATTCCCCATTCCCAGAAAATGCATTCCTACACCCTAATTGCCCCTGCCAAAATCAACTTGTATCTGGAAATTATTGGCGATGCCTCCGGCGGGCTACGCCAACGCCCCGATGGCTATCACGAGTTAGCCATGATACTCCAAAGTATCGGTCTTGCAGACCAAATTGGTGTGCATTCTCTCAGCACTGACAGCATCCGTGTTCACTGTAACCATCCACAAGTACCAACAGATAACACTAATCTGGCATACCGAGCAGCAGAACTAATGGCAACGCAATTTCCCGAAGCCTTTAGTAAATATAGGGGTGTAGAGATTACCATAAACAAACAGATTCCTGTAGCTGCTGGATTGGCTGGGGGTTCGACGAATGCAGCAGCTGTGTTAGTGGGGATAGATTTACTGTGGAAATTGGGACTAACTCAGTCAGAATTAGAAGAATTGGGAGCTAAACTCGGTTCAGATGTGCCGTTTTGTGTAGCAGGGGGAACTGCGATCGCCACAGGTAGAGGTGAACAACTTTCTCCCCTACCGAGTTTAGATAATATATATATACTATTAGCGAAATACCGCAGCTTGGAAGTTTCTACCGCTTGGGCATACCAAACCTATCGACAGCAGTTTGGTAATTCTGATATTCGAGATACCAATAACTTAGCAGCGCGTGCTAGTGCAGTCCATTCAGGAGCAATTGTAAAAGCTATCTTTGATAAAGATGTAAGACAAATTGCCCAAAAACTGCATAATGATTTAGAGCGCGTGGTATTGCCAGCCTATCCCCAAGTCTTGCAACTGCGAGAAGTAATTGCAAATCAGGAAGGCATTTTAGGAACAATGATGTCTGGTTCTGGGCCGACAGTATTTGCCCTCCTTGAGTCTCAACAGCAGGCAGAACAGCTTAAGCTGCAAGTAAGGGAAGCAATTCCTGATGAGGACTTAGAATTGTTTGTGACTCGGACAATTACACATGGTATTCAGATAGGTTCGTCAGTCTAAGTAAATCTTTATCGTTAATACAGCAGTTAACCAAGCAGAAAAGTAGTGAAAACTGACACTGAAGGACGAAAGCTAGGGGATTTTAGTTTATGCTGAATTTAGTATTGGAGCAGTCGCTATAATTTATGACTCAAGAACTTTGGGATTTAAGGAAGTCTATTCTTGATGGACGTTATGATGATGCTTTGGTACTTGTTGATGAGTTGGAGTTGATGAGTCGAAAGAGTTATATTAGAAATATTAGAAGTTTTCTCATCCGGCTGATTACTCATTTGATTAAAAATCAGGTCGAACAAAGATTAACTAATTCCTGGGTAGCCTCTATTAAAGGCTCTATTTTAGAAATTCAAGATTTAAATTTACAGGATAATAAGACTTCTCATTATGTGAAACAAGATGAATGGGAAGATTTGCTGAATGCTGCTTATGATGCAGCAATCGATCCTGCATCTGCTGAGATTTTTGATGGTTTGTATACACCTAAGCGACTGCAAACAATGGTTGATAAATCATTGATTATCTTTAGAACAAAAGATTTTTTAAATTTGACTTATACAAATTCTCAAAAATTTTTGCCTAGTGCTATTGATGAGATGTTGACGAATTTACCTGGTAGTCAAGAGTGGGAAGAAGGTAAATAAAATTGAAGTTTACCAGATTTAACAGAAATTATATGAATGACCAAAATATTACACCACAAACAGATGCTAAAGTACAGGTTAGAGCGAGTCCGTTAAGCAGTTTAACTGGTGCAGTGATTTCCGGCGGAATGGGATTTGCACTGTATTCGCTGATGATTGCGATCGCTACGAATTTTGCTACTAAACCTATTCATTCAGTTAATCCATTAGTGATAAAGATTTCCTCTGCTGTTCGTACCCTAGTTGTTGGTGTGGTTGCTTTGGGAAGCGGAATATTTGCTATAGTGGCAATTGGTTTGTTAGCTTTAGGAGTGCAATTATTAGTGCAACAATTGAACAAGCAAAAAAGCAATGAAAACTAGCACTTTGCTTCCAAAGATTATCTAGGGTAAGCAGATTACTTAATTCTAGAATTTACTTAACAAAGGTGGTAAAAAATGGGTCGCATGAATCCTTATACACTGCAATTGCAGATTACCCGAATGTTTGAGCAGGGACAATCATTTTTTGCCACAACTAAGGTGCAGGAATGGTTGCAAGAACGCAAACACAATCCACTAGATTATGACATTCTTTTCCATAAGAAACCTGCGCCTCCTGGTTCAAAAGAAGTGATGGTAGTAGAAATTGAATTACGCCGCAAAGATGGACAACCTGTAGATCCGTGGTTGCAAGAACAAGTAAATTTTCATGCCTGATTTTCGGAACCAGGAATTTGCAGATCAACGAAAAATAACCAATGACAATTAGGATACAGCAACATTCTTCAGGATAGTCATTGGCCCTTGGGCTTTGAGAATCTCCATTTCTGCCGCATTTCGCACTAGCAAGGCACCAGCGAATCCTAATGAATTCACAGAGATGGATTGGAAATGCTCCTGCGATCGCGGTACAATCAACATCCATTCTCGTGTCACCAGCAGATTGTAAGCATCAGATTGCATTGGATCTAAATCCAGAGCATCTAGCAAGGTGCGATAAGCCTCCAGTGTTGCTTGGGCTGCTGTGAAAGGACACTGCACCCAATGGGGAGCCAAGGATGCAAAAGCGTGTAAAAAAGGAAGTTTTGGTGAAGTTGCAATCAAGTTTTGAAATTGTACTGATGTCAACAGAGGTTCAATAGGAATCTGCGAACCTGAAGGTGCAAGTGGTAGTGGGACTAATTGCAAGTGCTTGTGTCGCTGACTGGCACCTGCGGTTTTGCCACTATTGTAGAATCCTAAACCATCAAAATCAGCCAGACATGCCCCCATAGCTGCAAAGTCTTCCAGAGTGAGTAAACTTTCCTGTTCCTCAAAGGCACGGGTGATGATTAGCAGGTGATAATCAACAACATTGAATTTATTTAAGATACATACATGGGTATCGGAGATATCCGCCACAAATAAATCCTTTTCGTAGGGCAAGAAAGGATTAAACTCTTTACCAGACGTGGCAGATTGTTTTTCTTGTTTCTCCTTAGCTGCTTTTTTGCGATTCAGGTTAGACAATATCCGCACTAAAAAGTGCACGCCATCCTGCTCGACAAATTCAAATTCTGTTGGTATCGACAGCAGTGCCCCGCATTGCAAAGCATATTCAGTCTGCTCTTTAACACTTGTCCATAAAGTGCCAGGTTTAAGCAATATTTTCCCCTGTACCATTTTTATTCCTTCAGCATAGATGGAACATGCAGTAGAAGCAATACGGTTCGGTTAACATATTTGGCTCTCGGAGATCCCCCCAACCCCCCTTAAAAAGGGGGGCTTTGTTTCCTATTTACCCCCTTTTTAAGGGGGTCGCCGCAGGCGGGGGGATCTTATCCGAACCGTATTGGCAGTAGAGGGGCATAACTGTCATTGGTGTCAACTTCAGAAAAAATCTGCTTTGTTTCGAGGTTTTGCCCTCATCCCCTGCTAAAATACCAAACTCTTTACAATAACGCAATATCTCTGCAACAAAACTGCCATAAATAATATCTACATTAGTAATACATCTAACCATATTCTTCTAGACAGCAAATGCAAAACGAATCTCCCAACAGAGAACACCCATCAAATAGCATTTCACATAACACCACTAATACCAAATACTATAATCGAGTCCCGTGGAAAAAGGCCGCCGCCTCTCTATCGCTGGTGCTACTGGGATCAGGCATGACGTTAGCAGGCGGCTATATAGCTGGAAATCCTCAGCAGGTGTCTAAGAGTGCATCTAATTTGGCACTGAGTCGAGTAAATGCTGCTCCTCCATTACCAGGCGCCACAGATTCTAACTTTGTTATCCAGGTGGTACAAAAAGTCGGCCCAGCAGTAGTACGGATTAATTCTTCCCGAACGGTAAGAAGCCAAATACCAGATGAATTTAACGATCCGTTTTTTCGCCGCTTTTTTGGTTCGCAACTGCCACAATCGCGAGAAAGGGTAGAACGCGGTACTGGTTCAGGTTTTATCATCAGTGCCGATGGTCGCATTCTCACTAACGCCCATGTGGTAGATGGAGCTGATACAGTGACAGTGACACTCAAAGATGGGCGTACCTTGCAAGGTAAGGTGCTAGGAAAAGATGAATTAACCGATGTCGCTGTTGTCAAGATTCAAGCGGATAATTTACCTTCAGTAGCCTTAGGTAACTCCGATACACTGCAACCCGGAGAATGGGCGATCGCGATCGGCAATCCCCTTGGACTAGATAATACAGTAACTACCGGAATCATCAGTGCCACCGGACGCAGTAGCAATCTAATCGGCGCTGCTGATAAGCGAGTAGAGTATATTCAAACCGACGCCGCAATTAATCCTGGTAACTCTGGCGGGCCTCTACTAAATTCTCGTGGCGAGGTGATTGCCATGAATACAGCCATTATCCAAGGGGCACAAGGATTAGGCTTTGCTATTCCTATCAACACAGTCCAACGTATTTCCAGCCAACTAATAGCTACAGGCAAAGTTCAACGTGCTTATTTAGGAATTCAAATGGTAGGATTAACGCCTCAGCTAAAACAAAATATCAATTCAGATCCCAATAGCGGTTTGAGGGTGAATGAAGATAAAGGTGTACTGGTTGTGAAAGTTGTGCCAAATTCACCAGCTGCTAAAGCAGGGATACGTGCTGGTGATGTTATCCAAAAAGTCGGTGGTCAATCAGTCACAGATGCCAGCAGTGTCCAAAAGGCAATAGAAAATAGCCAAATCGGGGGCAATTTACCTATGGAATTACGTCGCAATGGGCAGAATCTTAACATAGCTGTGCAACCTGGTGCTTTTCCCACGCAAGTGCAATAAAAGTTTTGCTAGTCCTGAATGTTACTAATTTAAGCAACACTCTAGGTATGCCATGTTTTTATAATATGGAAATACTATAGAAATGCGATCGCGCTGCAATACAGTTAAGTTAGTGATATTTAGTGTTCGGAGATCCCCCCAACCCCTTAAAAAGAGGTTACTATCTCTTTTACCCCCTTAAAAAGGGGGTCGCCGCAGGCGGGGGGATCTTAACTGAACTGTATTGCAGCGCGTTGTTCCAGTTGCGTAAATCTTGGGGCTATATTGCATTTTCGTTTCTCTCGTTCCCATGCTCTGCATGGGAATGGCTAATTAGAGGCTCTGCCTCCAGTTAGATATTGAGCCAGAGACTCAATGAATGCATTCCCAGGCAGAGCCTGGGAACCAGGAAAGCCTTATCAAGTTAAGTTTTTAGTACTTGTGTGTACACCGTAGCCTTGAAAAGGGGGTCGCCGCAGGCGGGGGATCTTAACTGAACTGTATTGGGCTATATTGCACTTTTGTTAGGGTTTCTCGGTTCAACTTTGATAAGAAATCCCTCTACCTTAATCATTGTGAAGTAACTACAAGGCAGAGGGTTTCATTTGTCTTAATATTTTTATCGGGCAGGTTTAGGGAAAAGTTTGCAAACAACCAGTTCCTTTGATTAAAAATCTAATAAAACTTATGTTGTGCTTATTTTAACCTGCCTACTCAGTTCAGCCTATTTCCAATCGGGAATCTCGGCATCTTCTCCACCAATACCGATTCCAGTGTTAAATATTTCTGCATCAGTGAGGTTGAGATCATTCATTGATGCTTTATACACATTAGAATCGTGAATCGTGGCGCGAGTAAAATTTACCCCGTTGAGATTAGTTTGCTTCAAATTCACATTCGTTACATAAGCTGATGTTAGGTTAGCACCTGCCAAGTTTGCACCCGTTAAGTCAGCACCTTCGAGGTTAGCCCCTACAAGGTTGGCTCCTTGGAGCTTCGAGCCTCTCAAGTCAGCACCAATTAAATGAGCGCCACTGAGGTTAGCTCCCGATAGATCACATTGGATACATTCGCCAGTTGAAAGCAGCTTTTGTAAGTCCTGCGAATTCTCGGCTCTAACCAAGTTCGTGAACAATAGGGGAGTTGCTAAGGCAATGGCCGCTAATAGCTGGAGTTTCATAATTTTCCCCCTTAATAATCAAGTTGCGTCCGTTCTTTCCCTCACGACTCTATTATCTCACTAAACTTCATAAGGTCAATCTATCTATGTCTTAAGAAGTTGGTTGTGATGTCAAAGAGCTATGATAGCGAGGGAAAAAATGCCATTTATTCTGTTTTTGGACGATTTGTACTCGATAAACCTCAAAAAACTGCCAGGTTAAATCACTGTTAAATCTTTTTAAAAGCTTGCACTACTCGTGATAATTTGGCTCGTTTGATAAGTATTTATACTTTATTAACTGTTAGGTTAAGTCTTTAGAAATTCTCTCATATACTGATTGACCAACTCAGGCTGTTCTTCCTGCACCCAATGGCCACAATTAGGAATATACTTGATTTGAAAGTCCCTAACATAGGCTGCGGTGTCGTAAGTTAGTTCCTTGCCGAGTACAGTGTCATTTTCTCCCCAAATCATCAGTGTTGGCACTTGCAGAACGCCCCAATTTTGATTTAATATTCTCTGTTGAAAAATATTGCGGTAGTAGTTCAACATTCTTGTGAGGGCACCGCGTTTTGCAGCAGCATTTTTATAAGCGTCAATATCCGCTTTGGTGAAAGCACTTTTGTTAACTGCTGTGTCTTTAAAAACTGTTTCAATTACTTGGTAGTCTAAAGATTGTAAAAGTAATTCTGGTATCCACGGTAGTTGAAAGATAAATATATAGGAACTACGCAGCAACTGTTCTAGGGTACGTAAGCCTTGGGCAAATTTAGCAGGATGAGGCATATTAAGTATAATTAATCGCTCCAACATTTCGGGGTGAGCATAGGCAAAATTCCAAGCGATCGCACCACCCCAATCATGTCCAACTAAAACACACTTTTGGTATCCTAATCCTTTAATTATTCCCTCAACATCTTTGATAAATTCATTCATTACATAAGCTGATTGCTCTGTTGGTTTATCACTATCGTTGTAGCCACGCAAGTCAAGGGCGACGACTTTAAAATCTTGAGCAAATTCTGGGATTTGATGCCGCCAAGAGTACCAAAATTCAGGAAACCCATGCAACATCAACATTAAGGGGCCTTCACCTTGGGTAACATAGTGGAGTTTCACCCCGTTGGTAATTATATATTCGTCTTTCCAAGAATGTTCTATTACAGACATAATTAATTAAATCTTAGCTTTTAAAACACTAAATAATAATACTGCATTTTAGCTTTCATATAATATTATTTGCAGCAACGTAACATCTCTTGAAAGACAGTATTTAGATAGTGATTTTTAGCAAAAGTGTTACATAACTTGCCTTAAGATAGATGTAAATTGTGGGGAAATACTGATAAAAAGTAGGCATAATTCTAACCATGCTTATCATGACACAACAGTTAACACATGATGCTTCATTGTGGGTTGAGCGACTGGCACGATTTGGCTATGTTTCCAAAGGAGTAGTTTACGCGATCGTGGGATTCCTGGCAGCACAAGCAGCTTTCGGCCCAGGTGGTAAAACAACTGATACCCAAGGCGCTCTCCAAACAATCCTCAACCAGCCATTTGGTAAGTTTTTGCTGACTTTAGTTGCAATTGGCTTGATTGGATACGTAATTTGGCGTTTTGTACAGGCAATTAAAGACCCTGAAAATAAAGGTAACGATGCCAAAGGTTTGGCAATGCGAATTGGTTACGCAATTAATGGCGTGATTTATGCAAGTTTAGCCTTAAGTGCTGTAAAACTCGTCATGGGTACAGGTGGCGGCAAAAATAGTAATTCTACCGAAGATTGGACAGCACGTTTGCTCTCTCAACCCTTTGGTCAATGGTTAGTTGGAACTGTGGGGGCTTTCATAATTTCTCTAGGCTTCTATCAGTTTTATCAAGCTTTTAGTGGCAAATTTCGTAAAGAACTTAATTTAACTGAATTAAGCAACACCGATACTGAATGGGTGATCAGTATTTGCAGATTTGGTTTGACGGCACGAGGTATAGTATTTTGTATGATCGGTTGGTTTCTAATTCAAGCCGCAAGGCAGTCAAAGGCCTCTGCCGCAGGAGGTTTGGATCAAGCATTACAGACGTTAGCCCAGCAGCCCAACGGAGCATGGCTTCTAGGTATTGTGGCGTTAGGTTTGGTTGCCTATGGGATTTACACAATAATACAGGCGCGGTATCGTCGGCTAGGCAATTTTTAGAGGGTGCAGCGCAGAAAATTTCAGTTTTGGAAAATGGCAATCATAGAAATACGTGGTATCTGGCTTACCACTACTGATAGTAAAGTTCTCAGATCAAAGCAACGCATTGCCGAGGCGATGGATTTCCTTGCAGAGACGGGATTTAATGTAGTGTTTCCCGTTGTTTGGAATAAGGCAGTAACTTTGTATCCTAGTCAAACAATGCAGCAGACTTTTGGAGTCGAAATTGACCCTTTATCTGTAGGACGCGACCCCTTAGAAGAAGTGGTGGTTGAGGCGCGGCGAGTCGGGTTGAAAGTCATCCCTTGGTTTGAATACGGTTTTGCCAGTTCCTACAATTTGGATAGCGGTATACTTTTGCAGAAAAAACCGGAATGGGCTGCGCGTGACTGTAACGGTAACTTACTGAAGAAAAACGGCTTTGAGTGGTTGAATGCACTCGACCCACAGGTGCAAGAATTTTTGTTGAACTTGGTGCTGGAGGTTGTGAAGAATTACGATGTCGATGGTGTTCAAGCCCACATTCCGCACTTCATTTTGTAACACATATATAGTCATTGCGATCGCGACCTTCGCAATGACATTGAAAAATTGATTATTGTAGAGACGGCGATTTATCGGGTCTCTTGCCTTAACCGAATCGCGTCTCTTGCCTTAACCGAACCGTATTGTTTCAGACGCTCAATTAAGCGCGATCGCGCGTCGGAAGCATCAAAAGCCTCCGCTCAGACAAACTCTGCACAACGCAGTGGCTTCTCTTAAGGAAAGACCGCCTTAGCTCACCACTGCGTGTTTACGCTCTGGGCGCGGAGGTTAACAAAGATTCATTTCTTTAGTTTATCTAAAGTCGCATCTAAGTTATCAAATTACCTTTCTAAGATAGAGGCAGCAACTATAAAAAAGTTGCCACACACGACTAAAACCCAATTAACAACCAGTCACTAAGGAAAACATAACAATGACTAAAGCACCAGAATCTTTAGACCTGTCTGTTAACGACGCTACAGACTTAGCTCTAGATCGTGATTGTACAACCTTATCCCGTCACATACTACAGCAACTTCAAAGTTTTTCGGCAGATGCACAAGATTTAAGTGCGCTGATGAATCGCATCGCCCTTGCTGGCAAATTAGTTGCTCGCCGCATGAGTCGTGCTGGTTTAATGGAAGGCGTTCTTGGATTTACTGGGGAAGTTAATGTGCAGGGAGAATCCGTCAAAAAGAT
Organism: Nostoc sp. WHI; assembly: GCF_015714725.1. Taxonomy (GTDB): domain Bacteria; phylum Cyanobacteriota; class Cyanobacteriia; order Cyanobacteriales; family Nostocaceae; genus Nostoc. The sequence goes on along the minus strand of NZ_WBKM01000265.1, from coordinate 36,529 downwards.
GGATGTCTATGCCAATGATGTATTTATCTCAGTATTTAAGCAAAGCGGCTTAGTTTGTCGCCTAGCTTCAGAAGAAATGGAAAAACCCTACTATATCCCCGAAAATTGCCCCATTGGGCGTTACACTCTGCTGTATGATCCCATTGATGGCTCATCTAACACTGATAACAATCTCAGCTTAGGTTCCATTTTTGCCATTCGCCAACAAGAAGGAACTGATAGCGATGGTAAAGCAACTGACCTCCTCACCAACGGACGTAAGCAACTCGCTGCCGGATACATCTTGTATGGGCCATGCACGATGCTGGTTTATAGTATAGGTAAAGGTGTTCATTCCTTTGTCCTTGATCCCAGCTTGGGAGAATTTATTCTCACCGAAGAAAACATCCGAATTCCTACCCACGGCTCAGTTTACAGTGTGAATGAAGGGAACTTCTGGCAGTGGGAAGAATCAATTCGAGAATACATCCGCTACGTTCATCGCACAGAAGGCTACAGCGCCCGTTATAGCGGAGCAATGGTTAGCGACATCCATAGAATTTTGGTTCAAGGCGGCGTGTTTCTCTACCCAGGCACAATTCAAAACCCAGAAGGTAAATTGCGCTTGCTTTATGAAACCGCTCCCTTAGCGTTTTTGATTGAGCAAGCAGGCGGTCGTGCTACTACAGGACTGATGGATATTTTGGACGTGGTGCCAAAAAAACTGCATCAGCGCACACCTTTAATTATTGGTAGTAAAGAGGATGTCGCAAAGGTGGAGTCTTTTATTCAAAACGGCCATTAAGGAGGCAGGGGGCAGGGGGCAGGAGGAATATTGCTTGTTGCATCGGCTTCTTAACCTTTTTTAACTAGGTCACTATTTCTGCGATGCTGCACTGGACAAGGCTGACAAAGTTATCAAGGATGCATCTAGCCTATGGGATTAATTAAAAGTTAATCATGGTGATTTAGGATTGGAAATATAGAGTAGCAATTCTTGAGGATGTTTTAAAGATTATCTCAGCTAGCCGATGCGATAAGTGATTGGCAACGCCACAATTCAAAAGTCACCATCAAATGTTGATAGGTTTTGTCAACTCCATTAGAAAACATCATTAACAGGAGTGAAACAAGCTAGAGCTATGACAACCAATCATCTACAAGAAATTAACCAATGCGGTCAAAGTATCTGGATGGATAACTTGAGCCGTGGCATTATGAAATCAGGTGAATTCAAAGACCTACAAAGGATCTCTGGGATTAACTCTAACTCAGCTATCTTTGAAAAAGCGATCGCTAGCGACAAGACGCAAGGCATCAACGCTGGTAACATCATTTATAATGCCAATATCGAAGCCGGAGTTAGTGCTGGCTTGCCGACATCCGAAATTTACGAATCGCTAGTTTTTGCAGACATCCGCAATGCCTGTAATATTTTATGCCCTAGACCCCACCTATAGCGAGGTGATGTATGTCGATGAGTTGATTGGCAAGCGATCGCAAAGCCCACACTTCTCTGCGAGAGGCTGCGCCAACGACTTGGCTCAGTGACTACCGCAGGCGATCGTTTAAAAACGGGGGTACAAAAAGCTTACACGCTAATCGAAAACCTCAAAGATCCCGACATCGACATCGATCTCGATACCGTAATGGATGAATTGTTAGTTGAAGGTATTGATCAGTTTATCCAGCCCTTCCAGTCCTTGATGAACTCTTTAGAAGAAAATATCAAGGTATTGTCGCCAGTGTAGGGACTGGGTATTGGCGACAAGGGAGACAAGGAGAATAAACCCATGCCCCATGCCCCATGCCCCATACCCAATGCCCAATCCAAAATCTAAAATCCAAAATCCAAAATTCCTATGGTTAGTCTGCTAGAAAATCCCCTGCGCGTTGGTCTGCAACAACAAGGGATGCCCGAACCCCAGATTATAGTTATCTTTGGCGCTTCTGGTGATCTCACCTGGCGCAAACTAGTACCAGCACTTTACAAATTGCGGCGAGAACGGCGTATCCCCCCAGAAACGACCATTGTCGGCGTAGCACGGCGAGAGTGGAGCCATGAATACTTCCGCGAACAAATGCAAAAGGGGATGGAAGAGGCTCATGCTAATGTCGATTTAGGAGAACTCTGGCAAGACTTCTCTCAAGGTCTGTTCTATTGTCCTGGAGACATAGACAACCCCGAAGGCTATCAAAAACTGAAAAGTTTATTGAGTGAATTAGACGAAAAACGGGGTACGCGAGGGAATCGGATGTTTTACCTCTCAGTTGCCCCGTCATTCTTTCCTGAAGCAATTAAGCAGCTAGGAAGCGCGGGAATGCTAGAAGATCCCTACAAACATCGTCTAGTAGTTGAAAAACCCTTTGGTCGGGACTTGGCTTCTGCCCAGAGTCTTAACCAAGTTGTCCAGAAATATTGCAAAGAAAACCAAGTTTACCGCATTGACCACTACTTAGGTAAAGAAACAGTCCAGAATTTGCTAGTGTTTCGCTTTGCCAATGCGATTTTTGAACCCTTGTGGAATCGTCAATTTGTTGACCACGTGCAAATTACCGTGGCAGAAACCGTCGGCGTGGAAGACCGAGCTGGTTACTATGAAAGTGCCGGCGCATTGCGGGATATGTTGCAAAACCACCTGATGCAACTTTACTGCCTAACAGCGATGGAAGCACCCAACGCAATGGATGCAGACAGCATCCGCACTGAAAAAGTCAAGGTACTCCAAGCTACCCGTTTAGCTGATGTACACAATCTGTCGCGTTCAGCAGTGCGCGGTCAATATAGTGCTGGCTGGATGAAGGGACAAGTAGCGCCAGGGTATCTGGAAGAACCAGGCGTTAACCCCAACTCTACAACACCCACCTATGTAGCCATGAAGTTTCTAGTTGACAACTGGCGCTGGCAAGGTGTTCCCTTTTACCTGCGTACTGGTAAGCGGATGCCGAAAAAAGTCAGCGAGATTTCGATTCACTTCCGCGACGTTCCTTCTCGGATGTTTCAATCCGCCGCGCAACAAAGAAATGCCAATATTTTGGCAATGCGGATTCAGCCGAATGAAGGAATTTCCCTCCGCTTTGATGTGAAAATGCCAGGGGCAGAATTCCGCACTCGTTCCGTTGACATGGACTTTAGTTATGGTTCCTTTGGTATCCAAGCAACTTCCGATGCTTACGATCGCCTATTCCTTGATTGTATGATGGGCGATCAAACATTGTTCACACGGGCGGACGAAGTAGAAGCTGCTTGGCAAGTAGTAAATCCAGCCCTTTCTGTTTGGGATGCACCCGCAGATCCCACCACCATTCCCCGGTACGAAGCCGGTACTTGGGAACCAGCAGAAGCAGAATTCTTAATTAACCAGGATGGCCGTCGTTGGCGCAGACTCTAAAATTTTAGATTTTAGATTTTAGATTTTAGATTGGGGACAGTGAAAATAGGTAATGAGTTATGGATAAACGTGAAAAATCATTATTAACTACTAATTACCAAATTACCAGTTCTTAATCTCAAATCTCAAATCTCAAATCTCAAATCTCAAAATCCAAAATCCAAAATCCAAAATCCAAAATTTCCTATGGCTCCCCAAGCTCCTACCATTTTTTCACTTCAAGCACCGAAAGATATTTCGCTCAACGAAATAGATGCGGAACTTAATCAAATTTGGCAAAGTTACGGCATGACTGGTGAAGACGGTGGTCTTCCGGCTGCCACTCGCGCCACGACATTCACTTTAGTAGTTTACGAACCCGAAGAAACCCAATATCTTTTAGCCACTTTGGGATTTTACAACGGGCCAATTGACGGGATTGTAGGGCCTCAGATGGAAACTGCGCTGCGGCAAGTGCAGAAAAAATATGCCCTGCCAGAAACTGGAACAGCAACACATGAAACCTTGGCTAGACTGCGAGAAGAATTTACCAAACGTCAGGGAAACGGAGCTACAGGAGACAATGCTTCTAGTGGTACTTATAGCTTAAGTGCCGCAAGCCCCAGGATTGCTGATGAAATTGCCCTCCGCAATCCCTGCCGCATTATTGCGCTGTTTCCAATTGCTGGAGAAGATGAAGGAGTCAAGGCTCAAGTTTCTGCTTATTGCCCCATCCAAAAGCAATCGTCAAGTACACTCATCTGCTGCGAATACATAACTCTTAGCGGAACTGCTGCTGCCTTGGAACGCATCGGGGGAATGATTCCAGCATTGTTAATTGGTGGCTTGCCGAAGTTTCTTTGGTGGAAAGCAACACCAGATCCCAACAACGCTCTATTCAAGCGATTGGCAGCAGTCTGCAATAATGTCATTGTTGATTCTTGCGACTTTAACGAGCCAGAAAGTGATTTACTTAACCTCCAAGAGTTGGTAGAAACTGGCGTACCTCTAGCTGACTTGAACTGGCGTCGCCTTGCATCATGGCAGGAATTGACAGCCGAAGCTTACGATTCACCACACCGTCGCGCCGCCCTAAAAGAAATTGACCGAGTAACTATTGATTACGAAAAAGGCAACTCTGCCCAAGGTTTACTGTTTTTGGGGTGGCTGGCAAGTCGGTTAGAATGGGAGCCAGTTTCCTATCAAAAGGAAAGTGGAGATTACGAAATTACTCGTATTCGCTTTGTTGCCCAAGACCAACGACAAGTGGAAGCTGAATTAGCGGGTGTCCCCGTTGCTGATGTTGGCGAGATTATGGGCGACTTGATTGCCTTACGCCTCAGTTCGACAAATCCGCAGGCAGACTGTGGTACAGTCATTTGCTCAGAAACTGGTGGTTGTATGCGGATGGAAACACACGGTGGTGCCCAGTCCGCAGGTTTGTTTCAACAGGTGACTTCACTTTCGGAACAAAAGGCGGAAGCGTTGCTCAGTCAGCAGGTGCAACGCTGGGGCCGTGAGTCACTATTTGAAGAAAGCCTGGGAGTAACAGCGAAGATTTTCCAAATGGAAACAAATAGTTAGCTTCCCCTGGAAAGAATAAAAGTCACTCAGAAGCCCACACTCCCCCTTAACAGGTGAGTGTGGGCTTCTGAGTGACTCCTATATGAGAACATTATGTAATTTTCTACATAGGCTTTAAAGTCTTCGTGGGACTAGATAGAATCATCCTGAATAGTAAATATATTTTTCTTATTTACACTTAATTTATGATGGTAAAATTTGAAATCCAGCTTGATAAAAATGATTATCTAAGGTTAAAGCTGTAACAATCTCTCGTTGTTGCATAACGATAAATGATAAACAATCAGTGAGAGAATAAGATTTGTCTTTATGCTTTTGAAAATATTCCCATCCCTGATTAAATAGAGTTTGATCAATTTCGATTAGTTCTATATCAGGGCTTTCCAATAACCGATTACCAACTTCAACTGCTTTATAATGAAGGTTTCGACTATTAAAAAAAGTAACAACTTCATTAAAAATGTATGTTGTTGTTATTAAAAAAGGTTTGGATTGTATTAAAGTAGCCCAATTTTGTAATACTTTTTGATGAACATCTTCATTTTTTATTTCCAGAGCTAAAATATAGCTGATATCTAAAAAGTAGATATTTTTCATGGATTATAGAGATAATAATCGTGGTTAATTGCACCATCTTTTACATCACATTCCACCGGATTTGAACCTAAATCCCAAATAGAAGATGTTGGTTTTATGCTAGTAATAATAATTTTTCCATCTTCTTGAATAATGTCAAATTCTTGGTTTTCTCCTAATAGTTCTTTAGGGATTAATAAGCCTTTTTCTGTTGCTGTTAATTTCATGTTTAATTACCTCGATTAATTTTGTCAGTTAATAAAATGAATTTGCTTTGTAGCAGAGTAGGTATTATCTACCTACTCAACTAAGAAAAAGATTATTTGAGGAAACTTCCTTCTAAAATTTTAGCAAAATTATCGAGTCACGTTTCTCGATTTAAAGGTGCTGAAATTTCAGATTGCAGCAATTCAATTAAATCTCCTAAGTTGGCGGTATTTTATAGCGCAACACAATCCAGTGATGACTGCAATTAACGCACGGGTTTTGCCTGAGGCTGCGGGTGCGAGAAACGGTGCAGTGATATTAAGGTTCATAGCCCATAGACAAACATTGATTAGGATAAATCAATAGTTTTGTCTTTATCTTTTTTACTAGTATCAATATTTCCTTGCAAGTCAGCTTCCCCAATATGATATCCTCTTTTATCGAAAACTTCTAAGTGAGCAGCTTCACCATAATGTAAATTATCTACATACCAATACATTCCTGTAAGCAATTCACAATAAATACATCTGCCGTTATACTTCCGCGATTTTTTTTGAAATCTTGTAGTGTCTCGTAAAATTGTGTGTTCATCTCTTGGAGGTTCAGTAATATCTAAAGAATATTCTAATGAGCTTAGATTTAATTTATTTTCTAACCAATATTCCAGTGCTGGTTTACTATCCACACCATCTATACATATCTGATTGTCTTCCACATTATTTTTAATCACTGTAATTAAACAACAGTTAATAATATGTGGGTGAGTGATTTGAAAACTAGAATTAATAAAATTAACTAACAGATATTCTTTATTATTATTTTGACTTTTTCGTTCAGCTACTTCTGCCAAAGAAGTATCACAAACATTTTTATAATCATTGTCAATAGTTAAGCAATCAAATAAATCTTTTGAAGAATGCAGTTGCTCTGTACGCCATTGCTTGGGATTTGACTTATTGAAGACGATATTAATAAAGGCAGTTTTCAAGGATTTATCTTTCAGTTGGTTAAGACTAGCACTGAAACTAGATCCTTTGATTGCTTCATAATTAGCATATATATTGCTATCTTCTTTATAAAGTACTTTATCTTTAATTTTTTGATTGATTAATTCAAAAATCGAATTAAAAATTTTTATAGCATCCCGGAATTCTACCTCTGTCATAAACTGTCCTTCTAGAGATACTTCGTTAATAAATATTTCCATTACTACATTCCAAAAAGTCGAGAGAAATCTTTATCCATTTGATCAAAAAATCCTTCTGGCCATTCTTCAATTCCTCCGTTTGGTTGAACGGGAATTTGCACTACTGGCTGTTCTGGATTTTGCTGGAAATATAATATGCTTAAATCGTCTGGAGTGACAATTTTATCAAGAACGGCTATTCGCAAAGCATTCAAGATGTGGTCGCTGTGTGATTCAATAAAGACTTGTACACCACAACTGCTAACTCTAGCTAAAAATTGGGCTAATCGGGATTGCGCTCTTGGATGCAAATGTGCTTCAGGATTTTCTACGATTAATATTTCTCCTTCTTGTGCAATCAATCCTGAAACAACAATAGGCAAAATGCAATGGTATCCAAATCCAACGTTAGCTGGTTTAAAACGGTCTTTTGAGTTATTGGTATTAAATAAAAGTTCGAGTATATTACTATCAGAGCTAGGAATTTCAACCTTTGCTCCATTAAAAATTTCGTTAAGCCATTCCTCTGTCTGAGTATATAAAGTCTTGGCATCTTGACCAAGACATAAGTTTTCATTTATTAAAAAATCTCTCTTTTTATAGAGTAAATTAACTGTAAATTCACCTTTGGCTCCTACATTTGGAAATTTGTTCAAAGTAGCTTTAGAATAAGATTCTTGTGGCCCTAAACGGTCTGCTGAAATGTAATGTATTTTATAAAAATGCAAAGATTTATGCAGTGAATATACATCCAATGTAAGGCTGTGTTTTTGTGGAGTTTGAAAAACATATCCTCCACCATAGAAAGGTAATAAATTAAGAAGATGACAAGAGCCTTTTCGTTCCGGTAGTAGACCTAGAAATTTACCTCGGTTTACTTCATGAGAATCAAATCTATTTATATTCAAAATATTTGAATCTTTAATCTTTTTGTAGATTCCTTCAAATTCATAATCGTCTTGTATAGTCTTTTTAATATTTATGACAACTTTATCAGAAAAAGTAATATTACTTATCTGAGCTACCATATCATCTTCAAAGTTTTCCTCAAAATCATACTCTGCGTAGCCGTGAAGCTTGAGATTATCTTCTTGATTAGGATTCAGAATATGTTTATCTTCATAATGGTATATAAATTTGATTGATTCATTTCTGGAAATACTACTGTTTTTAATATCTGTAAAGCTACCTAAGTTGATACAACTACCATTTAATACAATTTGAGATGCACTATCATTATGCTCAATAGATTGCCTCATTAATAGCAAAGACTGAAGAAACGTAGACTTACCACATCCATTTATTCCTGTTAACAGAGTTATTTGACCTAATAGGAAGGATGTTCTTTCTTTAAAAATTTTAAAATTTTCTAATTCTATTTGTGTTATCATTATGCTTATAAACTTCCTAATGCTTCTTGTGCAAGTTTAAATCTAGTAATTACTTTAGCTTTACTACTCGTAGCATATCTTATAGCATCAATATATTCGGGATTTTGTAGTAATTTATCAAACTTATCTTGGATATTTTTTTTATTTTCTTGTAAAAAATCATCACTGTTAATTGAGAAAAAATAAGAAACAGATTCAAAAATAGCAATATTTATTCTTCCTCTCCTTTCTGGTGCAGGTAAACGGAAGTTTCTTCTGCCAAAAAACTCTAAACTTAAATTCATAACTCTCTCAAAATCATTTTTCAATAAATCTATTTGTTCATCTGACATCAAATTAATTTTTTTCATTGCATTTTCCACAAAATCGCTCAATTCACCCTGGTATTCTGTTTCATAATCAAAAATTTTAAATGCTAAGTAGCGCAAAATAGCTTCTCTATCTTTCATTCTTCTAGGAGATATTCCATAATCAATAGCTCTTTTAAAATAGTCTTTTTCTGATAGTTCTTTGAGAAGTTTAGTAGATTTTCCTGAAAAAATACCGTTTCGGACTTCTTGACGCTCAAGATATGTTCCACCCGTATTAATTCTATTAAAAATATCGTAAACAACTTTGGCTGGTACAGAAGGTTTAATAATGTATATATAAAGTTTTTTATCTTCTATTCTCGTTTGATAGTCACCGGGTAACTCTTTGAGTTTTGAAAAATTATAATCATTCAGATATGTTAAAGCTTCTAAACCTGTTAAGTTAAATTCGTCGTTAATAAATTCGTGTAATGTGGATATTCTTTGTAAGCCGTCTACAATAATATACTTACCTTCTACAGTTTGATTAACATACAAAGGAGGTAATGGAAAGTTAAGTATTACTGATTCAACGAAATTACTTTTCTTTTCTGGTGTCCAAACTAAATTACGTTGAAAATCAGGATCAACAATCAGGTTGTTATTATCATATTTTCTCATTAACTCGAAAACTGTTTGAAGGTCTTCTCTGATGTCAATATCTGCTTTAGTCGGGTCATAAGGATACAACCCCCCATTATCACTTCTATCTTCTTCAGCCGTATCTTCATCTTTTTGAATTACATCACTATCTTGTACTTCAATATCCATTTATCTTTACTCCTTTTGTTGGTTAATATACTCGATGTTGTTGGGATTTACAGTGAGTGGATCTTAAAGCACCTTATAATTTGATTATGACATTTTCTAGCCACTCAGAATCTCCTCCTGTTACATCCACTACAGCCTAAGCTAAACTATTGCAAAATCTCCAACTTCCTAACAATCTTCCTCACCTAACTCACCAACCGCAGTCAGTGCGTGTGGCTCGTTTTTCCCTGGATATCTAGTATGCTCGTTATGGATAACATCGGCAAAACTTACTATACGTAGAATTATCTGAGAATTGGGCGATCGCACTCCTATACAACGCTTTAGTAACTAATAATGTTTCTGATTTTGAGTTTTTTAATAATTTAAGAGTTGAAAATTGGTTTGTTGATAGCACTGAATTTGTCTAAGGAGAGATAATGTAAAAACAAAGTGATAGAAAAAATATCATCAGACATACAAACTCAAGGTAAAAATTGATCCATCTGGTAACTTGGTAATTACCGAAACTGTGAATTTCCCCCCAGAGATGTGGAAGTGATAGTCTGGCAAGTTGCTGAGATGCAGAGCGATCGCCTATAGTATTTGTAAAGTTGCGTTGTTGAGGGCGATCGCTTCTTGACGGTCTAATTATTGAAAGGATACGTCGTATTTGCCGCCACGCTCAAGCGCGCGTTTGTAAGCAGGTCGCGCATGAATTCGGTCGATAAATTCTTTAAGCTTTGGCCGGCTCTCGACTTCTTTGGGTTGCGTGGCAATTAGTTCGAGGGGAAAGCTCATTTGGATATCGGCGGCAGTAAATTCTTCGCCCACAAACCATGTACTTTTACCAAGTTCGCTTTCTACGTAGTCAAAGTGAAGTTTGATCTGAGGCGCGACAAATCCGCTAACGACGCTGCTGTCTCCTGCCCCGAAATTGTTCAAGACTACCTGCATCACCAGCAGTGGCATTGCAGAGCCTTCGGCGTAATGCAGCCAATAAGTATAGCGCACATACTCCGATGTCCCGGATGCCGGAACTAGCCGATTATTGCCATAGCGATCAATTAGGTATTCGATGATGGCACCCGACTCAGCGATTGTGAGGTCTGCATCTGTAATCACTGGTGACTTGCCGAGGGGATGGACTTGTTGCAGCGACTCTGGTGCAAGCATTGTCTTTGGATCACGTTCATAGAATTTGATTTCGTATTCGATATCTAATTCCTCAAGCAGCCATAGCACACGCTGCGATCGCGAGTTGTTAAGATGATGAACAACGATCATAAAACGTTCCTCTTTTGCAGATGTGGTCAAACACAGAATAATATTACCAGTCAAAATTTAATTAATACTTAAATAGTTGCTGCATCAAAATCTTATTTGTTTCATTTATGGCTTTAATCATTGCTGGGGAACGGAGTGGGGTGGGCAAGACAACAGTCACGCTGACCCTTTTAGCATCTTTACGTCGTCGCGATCGCCTGGTGCAATCTTTCAAGGTTGGCCCAGACTACATTGATCCAATGTTTCATCAGCACGTTACTGGTCGTGCTTGTCGGAATTTAGACCCAGTACTAACTTCCGAAGCCTACGTTCAGCAATGTTTTGCTCGTCATAGCCAACTGAGTGAATATGCCCTAGTGGAAGGGGTAATGGGGTTATTTGATGGAATTGGGCATAGGGCATGGGGCATGGGGCATGGGCAAGAAAAGCAAAAATCAACAGACTTTGCAAGTACTGCCCACATTGCGCGGCTTTTAGATTTACCTGTGGTGTTGGTGATTGATTGTAGTCGCCTTTCTGGTTCTGTAGCTGCGATCGCTCACGGCTACCAATCTTTTGATCACCGAATTAAAATCGCTGGGGTAGTACTAAATCGAGTTGGAAGCGATCGCCATCTCTCTCTACTCAAAGATTCCCTAGAACCACTACAATTACCTATTCTCGGCGTACTGCGTCGTCAAGATAACATCACAATTCCCGATCGCCATTTGGGTTTAGTACCCACAGCCGAACTTCCCGAACTTAATGCTTTAATTGATCGCCTCGCCGATTTAGGAGATACCTGCTTTGACTGGGAACATTTGTTACCTCTATTAAAATCTCCACCCTTGTCCTCCTTTTTAACAAAATCCTCAGACGCTACGCCAACGTTAACGCAAAACTTAATTACGAATTACGTTAGCGTAGCGGTAGCGAGTCCGCGAGCGTCATTACGAATTACGAATTATTTAAGGATTGCCATTGCCCGCGATCGCGCTTTTAATTTTTACTATCAAGACAATCTCGACTTGCTGCAACAGTTGGGTGCAGAACTGGTTTTCTGGAGTCCATTAGAAGATGCTGGACTACCACAAAACATCCAGGGAATGTATTTTGGCGGTGGTTTCCCAGAAGTTTTTGCCCAGCAACTAGCAGAAAACACCAGCGCCCGTGATGCAGTGAAAACAGCAATTGTGACGGGAATGCCTGCGATCGCTGAATGCGGGGGTTTAATGTATTTGTGTGAGCAAATTATCGATTTTGAGGGTAAATCTTGGTCGATGGCGGGAGTATTACCGACATCTGCTGTGATGGGTGGACGTTTAATTTTGGGATATCGTCGTGCAGTAGCTTTGCAAGATAATCTGTTAGTGAAGGCAGGTACAACTGTTTACGGACATGAGTTTCATCGTTCTTCTTTAACCTCAACTCCCACTCAGCCTTTATTTGAAACTTCTCGCTACGATTGTGAAGAAAATATGGGATGCGAGGGATGGGGTTTACCTGTTAACATTCACGCTTCTTATGTTCATCTGCACTGGGGAGAAAGTGTAGAGATTCCCCAGCAGTTTCTAGAGTATTGCCTGAGACATAATCACTTTTGAATAGTCATAACTTGTAATATCTCTCTGCTTTACTAGACTTAAATAAATTTAGGCAAGGACATAGTTTTTAAAAGTCTGATTTATATGGCTTTAATACAAGCTCTGGTTCATCAAAGTCTTGACTAGAATAGCTTTTTAGGTTATTATATTGATAGGGAACTATACCTAAAAATTGCTATTAGCCCGCAAATATGGAGAGTTAAGATGGCACGCTCAGTTAATATTAGTCTCAGTGACACTGCTACCAAAGACCTAGAAGAAATTTCAAAACAATTGAAAATTGATAAAACTGAAGTTCTTCGTAGAGGTCTAGAAATCATGAAAGTTTACTCTGATGCTAGCCGCACTGAAAACACAAAGCCTGAACTTTTATTAAGGACAGGAGATACTGCTCAACAATTGGTTGTTGGGTAACAGCAAGTCTATTTTCATAAACTTGGTATGCACTTGTAAGTTTTGATAAGCCATACATAAGTTAAGTAAATGTTAGTCTTGCTCAAAAATGCAACAAAAGCCTTGTTTAAAACTTTTCTCCCTTACTTTCTGCAAGTAGGGGAGAAGCTTTATTTTAACTGATAAATATGCTAAATCCTGATCAACCTAATTCTCAGCTTCCAGAGGAAAATCAACCATCTGACTCTTCGCATCCAGAAGACATAAAACTTCCAATAGGAACTCTAAAACTAGACCTAACCAAAAAACTAGACCTAACCAAACGTGACCCTGATGCAATGAATCCAGTGAAGGTGCTGACCAGTGATGATGGGCGTAAAACTATTAACCTATTCATATCAGGGTTTTTAGGAGGATCATTATGGGTTACTTTGATTGTGCTTATCGGTTTTAACTATTGGAGTGTCAATCAGCTTAGTCAAAAATTAGCATCTCTAAAAGGAGATGATAAAGATAGTTATATTAAAGATGCTATTGCAGCTAATAATGACACGGCAAGAGGTTTATATGCTTTCTTAACACCTTTGGCCGCTGGAATAACAGGTTATTATTTTAATCTTGTAAATTCAAGTGAAAATAAAAGTAATTAGGAAGAAAAGAAATAATTGATTGATTAGTGGTAGACATAAATCAGTTAGGAAAGATATAGTCAAGAAGATATTTACGCTAGTTTTTTAAACTTTGCTCTTAAGTTTTGACTCCGTTTGTATTCATATCGTCATTTAATCTGCGAATCAGACGAGATAACTCACGAATAATATTCACCGCGATTTCGGGAGTTTCTTCGATCGCATCATACAATTGCTCTTGCGTCAGTTCTAAAAATTCACAGTGTTCTAGTGTCGTCGCGGTAGCGGAACGGGGTTGAGTATCAAATACTGCCATTTCGCCGAAGTATCTTCCTTGTTCTACCTCTGCGAGTTTTTGCTCTCCAATGTGGACTTTAACTCGCCCTGACACAACAATGTAGAGCGATCGCCCTTCTTCTCCCTGGCGAAAAATGGTGTAATTAGCTGGAAATGACAGTTCGTTCATCACTGAAGTGAGCCGCACAATAAAATCATCCCGCAATTCCTTAAAAATCGGGACTCGCCGGACAAATAATAAACGGTCAACACTGGTTAGCATAATTACAATTTAAAAATCATACATTACTGAATATCTGAAAATTGAAGTGGGAGTGCGATTAGTCATATTAAACGATGTTTATTGCTAGTTGCCAAGGATATTGCCCCTTTTATCAGCAGAAATCCACTTAAGCATCTAACAAGGATCGTCTTCAATAAGAGCGATCGCTTACAGTTATCTTAGAACCGGAAAACATTTGACTGTTAGGGTAAGGAATGTTCTGGAAATGGAGCTTTAGACTATTCATCGTATTCCTGGGGCTGTGGCTACTCTTGGATCTGGGTTCCCGCCTGGGAGTAGAAATTTTTTGGTTTCAGGAAATCGGCTACCTGCAAGTATTTGTGTTGCGGGTAGTGACTCGTGGTGTTTTATGGGTATCGGTGGTTGGTATAACTGCTGCCTATCTACTGATAAATCTTGCTCTAGCACAACGGCTAAAATATCCCCAGTCTGAGAAGATTGAGGAAGTTGAACTTAACAGTGAATTAAAAAACTTTTTCAGTCCTGATTATCCCAGACGTGATGAAATTTGGATACCTAAAGCACAAAGCTCTAAACCATTAAAATTACGTTGGTTATTACCCCTAGCTCTGGTACTAAGCTTGTTAATCGGGTTAATGCTGGCTCACTACGGTCAAATTGCTCTTTCCTACTGGCATTCTCCAGTTAATAAGATTAGTCTACCTATTCGGGTCTTATTCCGACCAGAGACAATCTGGCAACTGTTAAGGCAGATTGTCGCTCAAGTCTGGTATCTTGGCTTAATTGTGGGAGGCGAGATCGCTATCTTAGTTTATCCTCAATTTTTACTAAGAGCGATCGCACTCGTGTTCAGTGCCATTTTTGGGTCGATACTATTCCAAAACTGGACACAGGTGCTGCAATATTTCCACCCCACCTCGTTCAATTACTCTGAGCCTTTATTTGGTCGAGATATTAGCTTTTACGTATTTTCTCTACCCTTTTGGGAACTGCTAGAACTCTGGCTGATGGGATTATGTTTGTATGGCTTCGTCGCCGTTACCCTCACTTATCTCTTGTCGGCTGACAGTTTGAGTCAGGGGATTTTTCCTGGTTTTTCGCCCCAGCAGCAGCGTCATTTATTCGGTATGGGTGGCTTATTGATGCTGGTAGTGGCTCTGAGTTACTGGCTGAGTCGTTATGAACTCGTGTATTCTAACCGTGGTGTTAGTTATGGTGCTAGCTATACGGATGTGATGGCCCAGTTGCCAGCGTATACCGTCTTGTGCATCGTGGCAGTAGCGATCGCAACTTACCTACTTTGGCGAACGTTTTTCTGGAAACCCAAATCTCAGTATCGTCACTTAGTATTTTACGGATTGGGAATTTATCTAGTACTGGTTGTATTAGGTGATGTTGTTGTACCTGCTGTGGTGCAATATTTAATTGTCCTACCTAATGAGTTGCAACGGGAGCAACCCTACATTCAGCGGACTATCGCCTTGACTCGCCAAGCATTCGATTTAGAGGCGATCGATTCCAGAGGTTTCAACCCTCAAGGAACACTAACTGAAGCTGATATTCAAACGAATGACTTGACAATTCGCAATATTCGCCTTTGGGATCAGCGGCCACTGTTACAAACTAACCGTCAACTGCAACAAATTCGGCCATATTATCGGTTCCCCGATGCCGATATTGATCGATATACTCTGAAAACAGATGTAACTTCCCGCCGCCCATCTGCCCCTCAAAAGCCACCAGAACCTCAGCAGGAAATAGTTGAATTAACAGAACGGCGCCAGGTATTGATTGCCGCACGAGAATTAGACTACACTGGCGTACCACAGGAAGCTCAAACATGGGTGAACCGCCATTTAATTTATACCCACGGTTTCGGGTTTACTGTTAGCCCAGTTAATACAGTTGGGGCGGGTGGATTACCAGAATATTTTGTCAAAGATATTAGCGGTGATAGTAGCGCTCTCACAACTTCCAGTGCAGCCATTCGTGACAGTATTCCCATTGGGCAACCCCGAATTTATTACGGTCAAATCGCCAATACCTACGTAATGACTGGCACAAGAGTTCGAGAGTTAGATTACCCTAGCGGTAGTGATAATGTTTACAACTCCTACGATGGTTTGGGTGGCGTTGAAATCGGTTCAGCATGGCGACGGTGGTTATTTGCCATATATTTGAAAGATTGGCAGATGGTGCTGACGCGAGATTTTTTGCCAGAGACAAGGGTGCTACTGCGGCGAAATGTCAAGCAAAGAATTCAAGCGATCGCACCCTTCCTCAAATTTGACAGCGACCCTTATTTAGTTGCTGCTGCTGCTGATGAAAATTTCCCAAGTAATCCAAGTTATCTTTACTGGATTGTTGATGCCTACACAACGAGCGATCGCTATCCCTACTCAGACGCTGGTAGCGATAGGATTAACTACATTCGTAACTCGATCAAGGTAGTAATTGATGCTTACAACGGCAGCGTTAATTTTTATATTGCCGATAAGAGCGATCCGATCATTGCCACTTGGTCAGCGCTATTTCCCAACACTTTCAAACCGCTCAGTGCCATGCCGGTTAATCTCCGCAGTCATATCCGCTATCCGGTGGACTTTTTCAAACTTCAATCTGAGCGGTTGATGACTTACCACATGACCGATCCCCAGGTATTTTACAACCGGGAAGACCAGTGGCAGATTCCTAATGAAATCTATGGCAATGAAACCCGTCCGGTAGAGCCGTATTATTTGATTACTAGTCTACCCACTGTAGACTTTGAAGAATTTATCCTACTTTTACCTTATACTCCCAGACAACGGACTAATTTAATCGCTTGGTTAGCAGCGCGATCGGATGGTGAAAACTACGGTAAGTTGTTGTTATATACCTTTCCCAAAGAAAGACTGATTTATGGGACAGAGCAAATCGAGGCGCGGATTAACCAAGACCCAGTAATTTCCCAGCAAATTTCCCTGTGGAATCGTCAGGGTTCCAGAGCCATTCAAGGCAACCTATTAGTAATTCCCATTGAGCAATCGCTGCTGTATGTCGAGCCAATTTATCTAGAGGCCACACAGAATAGCCTACCAACTTTGGTGCGGGTAGTCGTGGCTTACGAAAACCGGATTGTCATGGCACAAACCTTGCAACAGGCATTACAGGCAATCTTTAAACCAGAAGTCACGCCAGCCCCAGCAATTATCCGCCCAGTAGAAGAAGCACCCCCGTCAGGTTAAGTACACATCTCATTAATTCTCCGCGTGCCTCTGCGCTTCCCTCTGCGCGACGGCAGTCGCTACAACGGGGGGAACCCCCGCAACGCGCTGCCTCCCCTCTGCGTTTAAACTTCCCCCCTCAATTCACCACGATTTTACGCAAAGCTGTACTATTAGTAGACACCAAAAGTTAATGGACATGGTACAAGATAACCAACTAGAGATTCGCCACGTTAGTCCTAAAGTAAGGCAGTTGATTAAAATCTACGCGAATATTAATAACTGTACGCAATCAGAGATGTTAGAACGCATTGTTTTGCAGTGGAACGCCCAACAAAGCGAGAGCGAACGACCGCCAGGGGACGAAGATGAATAGCTTTGTTAGACAATCCTTAGTCCGCTTTTAGTCAGAGGCTTTGATTAATTTAACTATTTAGTTAGAGAAAAACTTTCTAGAAATTGGGTCTTCTTTGAGGGATTGAATAAAATCTCTCAAAGTCATCATGTTGCCCTTGAAGGTAAATTTTGGAGTGCCATTTGGAGCAACGATTCTCACTTCACCGTCTTGGATCTGGATCTTATTTTTAATGCTATCCCATAGACTATCGAAGCTCTCATCATCCTCACAACCATTGGCTTCAAGAAATCTTTGGCGCACTTCTGTTTTTAGCGCTAGTGCTTCTGCTGCTTGGGTACGCGCCTCAAAGTGCTTAATTACATCTTCATAAGCACTCTCTCTCAGGATTTTATTTTCAGCCTGAACTTGATCTAACTGAGTTTTTATGAGTTGCAGTTGGGACGATAAAGCGGCTGATTTTTGATATTCAACTTTTAAAGCTTGCTTTGCATTGGCTAACAAGGTTTTATCATCTGGCTGATCTTGCATCTTGAATTTTTTCGGATTCTATATTTTGTCTCTTGATCAACAGATTTTAGGTAATCGGCTCTCGTCAGTTATATGATAAAAACTGGCGAGAGCTTATTCATTCAGGAGTGCTGAGTGCTGAGTACTGAGTACTGAGTAACCCCATAGATAAATCTAGGGGATTGAAGTAAGGACGCATTAAATATGCGCTACGCATCTCGAAATAAATATCTATTTCTTTTTCCATTGCCTTTAGGCAGGGGCTTTAGACCTTTTGTGCTGAGTGCGATTATTACTTTTTTTACTCAGCACTCGTTACTCAGCACTGTTTCGGTAAATATTCTGTAGGTTATCTAAGTATTAGTTATGTCACCAATAATGGTGATTCAGAGGTAGGATTTTCCTGGAGACTACTGATGCAAAAACTAATGTGGGAGCGGATAGCTCGCTCATAAACTTCAGTTTGGTAAGTGCGTACTCCTATAGGCTGATATATCAAGTTAATTTCTGGGAATTCAGACCAATACATCAGAAAAATGTCTTTAGCTGGAGTAATTATTTCATAATTATTCTCTTGTCTCTTCTTTCTAAGCCGACAATTATTTAACTGTAATTTTTGTCTGAATAGTTTTTCAAATTCTGGAATTAAATTTGAAGTAATTTTCATGGTTTATACACGTTAAAACGTGCTACTTATGCAAAGACTATCCTGAGATATAAGGTAAGTATTACACTTAAGATACCCTTACAATATAGTGTATCAGTTATTGGGTATTTAAGAATTGGAGGTTATTTTTCTCTTCTTCGGGTGATAGAAGAGGGTTAAGTTCTATTGAGGAGGATTTTACATAGCACACCTTTAGTATCTCTTAATTTCTACTTTAGGCGATCGCATCTGATACCGCGTCAGTATAGCTAGTTAGCAGATACACCCTAATAACTACACCACTAAATCATTTTCTCTTTAGAGCCTTGGGGGGCATTCAGTAGCTATATGCTACAACCTGGGCCTTCAAGACCCTCTGGAAAGCTGATTAATTCTAAATACTCTGGATTTGCGACTAACTGTTTAGCTGCTAGGAATCCGGCAATGCTCCAAGTTTGACAAATTCTGGCTTCTTTGCCAATTAAACGACCATTATTCCCATCGTAGTATTCTGGGAATTTATCCTTAAATAAACGCCTTTCGGCAATGGCGATCGCAGCTTGAGCAAGTTCTGTTCGATTTGTTTTTAGCGCCGCAGCAGTAAAGAACCACAGTAAAACTGGCCAGTTACCGCCGTTGTGATAAGACCAAGGGCTGTTTTTAGAGTCACATCCTGTAACAATTTTCCACTCTAAACCATCCATTGCTGGAAAGCAGATTTTAACAGGCATAGAGCCAATCAAGTCTTGCCAGCGTTGGGCAAACAAATTCATAATTCTTTGAGATTCGGCTTCACTTGCTAAGGAAGCGATGATTGACATGAGATTTCCCAAAGTAAAAAAGCGAAAATCCATCCGTCCCGGCCCCAGATTTCCCGCTAAATATCCTCCAGATTCGGGCAACCACTCGGTCAACCAAGTAGGGATTGATTCTGATTGGATATTGAATTTATTGGCAATTTCTTTACCAAATTCGTTACCCTTGTAACGATAAATTTCCCCCAATCGCTTCAGGTCTAGCCAGTAATAGTTGCGGATATGATATTTCAAAGCTCCCAATCGCCTATTGACTCTGCCAAGATAACTCTCGCCATCCGCATCTAGTAAAAGTAATTCGCTAGCAGCCCTGAGAGACGCATAGAATAACACTTGAATTTCTAGAGGATGTTCGTAGACTCCCATGCGACGGTCAATCATAAACGAGCCATCAGGAACTAACATTGTTGGGTACAGGGAAAACCGATGTACCAGGCAAAGATCCAAAATTAGCTTAATTCCGGCTTGAAAATCTGGCTGACGTGCTAAGTCTAAATCGCCTGTCGCTTTTTCATAAGCCCGTAGCAGAATAATCCACCACATACAGGAATCAACTGGGGGAACGCGAGCGATCGCCTGCTCACCAAAATCAGCGACCAAAAATTCTTCATTTCCATTAGAATGTACTTTGAAACTTGCAGGCATCAACCCCGCTCCCGGTTCAAAGCAATCCATCTGCTTGTCGTGACTTTGTAATTTTAGTGTTTCTATTAAAAAGTTGCGGACAATTTCTGCTTTGCCGTCCATGAGAAACACCAAAGCAGAAGGGACAAAATCGCGGAGGAAGCACTGGTCATAATTAAGTGCATCTGACTCTGACGACTCTGGATCGTGGGCGGCTACAGTACCAATGGGTTTACCCTGGTAATAAATTATGGACTTTTCCAAAAGTTGCCAGGCTTCTGCTTCCAGCAGACTGCTATTATCGATGGCGCTAGTCATAGGCGTTTAATTCCACTAATGGTATGTATCGGCTCAATTGTGGAAAGTACGCCAGCCTTACCTCAAGCTGACCAGGTTTCCCGGAAGTCAGCATACAGAGTCAATCCACCATCTATAAACAGTGTTTGTCCGGTGATGTAGGCGGCTTCATCCGAAGCTAAAAAAGCTACTGCGGCTGCCATCTCCTCCGAGGAGCCAGCACGCCCCATTGGGATATGACTTTCCACCATCGCCTTTTTTTCAGGATCATCTATCCAGTCTTGATTTATTGGTGTCATCGTAGCTCCGGGGGCAATAGCGTTTACACGAATACCTCGGCTGGCATATTCCAATGCTAAGGTTTTGGTCAGGTTTTCCATACCGCCTTTACTGATGGAATAGCTAATGTACATCGGTCGAGGAATAATTTCGTGAACGCTGGAAATATTAATTATCACTCCGGGACGATTCAGAGACAGGAGGTGTTTAATAGTTTCACGAGCGCAGAGATAAGCACCCCGGAGATTTACGGCAATCACGCGGTCAAAGTCTGCTGTGGTAACTTCGTGGGATGGACTATCTGCTTGAATGCCGGCATTGTTGACCAAAATATCTACACTGCCGAATTCTTCAACCACGGTGTTAACCATCTCAACAATGTCTGATTCTTGGGAAACATCTCCTTGAACGAGCAGCGACTTTACACCACAATTTTCGACATTTTGGCAGGCTTTTTGCAATGCCATCTCTTCCGTTTCTGCCCCACCTTCAGGGTCTTTACGGTAATTAATGGCAATGTTGCACCCCTCTTGAGCAAGTCTAATGGCGATCGCCTGACCGATGCCTGACGTTGCACCTGTAATTAAGGCATTCTTACCTTTTAAGCCTATCATATTTCCTCCCTAAGCTGCTTTTGCTTGAATTTACACTTCTTTCAAACAATTTTGGATTATTTCTTAAATTCAAAGTCTAAAATTGGCATTGTCAACCCCCAAGGGAGGGAATTCAAAAATAGGTATTTTATTATTTTGAATTTTTAAGTTCTTAAACTAATTCTCAAAAATCAGGCTACAGATCCAAGAGATGGAAACTCAACTTGAATCTGATGCCTCTTAATTACGAATTACGAATTACGAATTACGAATTGGTATTAGTCCTAGCGCAAATTCGCTGGCACTTGTTCAGGAACCACCCAGTAGTAAACAGTTTTGCCCTCTACATTCAACGTCTGCTGTGGTTTCCAATCGCCCATATCGAAGGCGTGGGAGACAATACGAGTACCAGGTTTGAGTTCTTTCAATAACTTGGGACGGAGTTGGAGGTTGATTTCGGGTAGAAGGTAAAGTGTAACTACTGTTGCTTCACTAAAATCAGTCTTGAACAAATCTTGCTGGACAAACCGCACGCGATCGGTTACTCCTGCCTTCTTGGCATTCTCATTAGCTTCTTCTATGCGTTCGGGGTTAATATCTATACCTACACCACGCGTACCAAACTTTTGTGCCGCAGTATTCACAATTCGCCCGTCACCGCTACCAAGATCGTAAAGCACATCATTCTTACCTACTTTTGCCACTTTTAACATTGCATCCACAACTGGCTGTGGTGTTGGCACGTAAGGAACATCGCCAGGGCGTTCTTGGGGTTGAGTTGTAGGCGTAGTTGTAGGAGTTGCGGTTTCAGTCTGAGCCGTTTCAGTCTGAGCCGTCAGAGTTGAAGGTTGTGTCCCGGCTTGCAAGTCTTGCTCTTGCGCCGTACACCCAGCAATTCCCAAGCTGGTAATACTAACCCCTGTAACCAGTAAAAACAGAATTTTTTTGAAGTTCATAAATTTTCTCCTTTGTCAATAGTTATCGGGTATTGGGCATTGGTTGTTCTTCTTGTCTCCCTGATCTCACGTCCTACCTTGGCGGTAGTTATTCCAGAACAACAGGGGGATACCTGCTGCCACAACTAAAACACCTGCAATTGCTCCCACGCCTGTATAAACCAAGCTGGAGTAGAGTAAATAACCGCAGACGGCGCAAAAGAGCAATGGTGTGAAAGGATAAAATGGCACTCGAAATGGGCGGACTATGTTGGGTTCGCGGATTCGCAATACCAGCAGTGATATGCCTGAAAGCAAAAAGAAGAACCAAAAAACAGGGGCGGTGTAATCCACCATTGTTTGAAAGCCTTTGCGGGTGAGCGTGCCTAAAAAAACCAGTGCTAAGGCGATCGCTGCTTGCAACAATAAGGCTTGAGTAGGACTACTAGAATCTTTTTGCCAGCGTCGCATAAAACCAAATACCGAAAAATCCTGTGCCAGGGCGTAATTGGTACGCGCTCCGGTAAAGATTGTGGCGTTGGTTGCTCCCAAAGTAGCGATCGCAATCAGTACACTGATAAACAAGGCTCCCGGTGCGCCCCAAATAGAGCGCATTAAGTCTGCCGCTACTGCTTCTGACTGTGCCATGTTTACTAATCCCAGTCCCCGCAGATAAGCCAGATTGATCAGCAAATAAATGGCGGTGATGATGCCAATACTCCAAATTAGCGATCGGACAATATTACGTCGGCCATCTTGAATTTCTGCGGAGATGTAAGCCGCCTCATTCCAACCGCCGTAAGACAGTAGCACAAACACCATCGCTAGTCCCCACGTTCCTGATGAGGCAGATTCTACAGGGGCGGCAGAATTAGGAATGGCGGTAAGTCCAAGAATTACTACCAGCAACAAACCTAGAACTTTTGCAGCACTCAGCAAGTTTTGCGTCCACTTACCCTGCTGCAAACCAATGATGTTCAAAGCAGTTAAAAGTGCGATCGCCACGGCTGCATAAACAGAAGACGAAAACGTGCCTAGTCGCCATATTTGAGAAACATAATCGCCAAAAACAAATGCCAAAAGAGCAATGGAACCAGTTTGAATCACTGCCATCCGCGCCCAGGCAAATAAAAAGGCGACTCCCCGCCCGAACGCACGTTTCAAATAATAGTACGTACCTCCAACATTAGGATAGACAGTTGCCAACTCTGCATAGCACAGCGCTCCTACCAAAGACACTACACCACCAATTAACCAAAAAAGCAATACACCAATATCACTACCTGCTTGAGCTGCCACTAAAGCCGGGGTTTGAAAAATCCCCGCGCCGATGACAACGCCAACAATAAGAGCCACTGCGTCTGATAATGTCAGCGATGGTTTAGGTGCTGCTACTTCAGTCGATGCTGTCTCCTCAAGCAAACTGTAGTCTTTACGTCTACTCACGTTAGTTCCTTATTAGTGTTGAGTGGGGACTGTTCGCTTTGTTTCATAGTCTTTGCTTCAACAGAGGAATCTTGTATGTACTCAGGATTTTGGAACTTATGATTCAACATGACCTTTTTGATTTGGGGGTCATCAGCCGAATAAGTGGTCTTTCAGGAAGGCTAATTTGAATCACTGTTTTACCTATACCTCAATAGTTAAAAATAAATGTGACGAGAAAGTGACAGTCACCAGTGATATGTTTTCAAACCGTAATATTCATCTCGTTAACTTTACTACAGCGATCGCCCCAAATTTTTTTGCTAGACAACATTTAGAAGTATTTATATTGTTAGCTTGTCTTAATTCTTTCAATAAGATATAAAATCTGACTCAGTAAAACGTCTCCCATCGGTGGGGTTTTTAGTAACCTAGAGAATGATTGACTAATCACGGGTAATCATGCTTTCTTTCATCAAGCAGCTAGAGAGGGCGATCGCCCAAGAGTTTTAGATATAAATAATACATCCGTCTTTTTACTCAACTGCACAAAATCAAATTGATGAGACAAGGAACTTAACCCCCTTCTTCTATGCACCCTTGCAGGTAATCGGTATTAGTATCTACTACTGGGAAAAAGTAGAATGTCTATTACTTCACCCACTATCAAACCCAATATCGCTAGGACTGTTAAAATCCAAAATGAATCTAGTTTATTATAACCAGAAAAGCGCATTTCCAAATCAGCTAAGAGCGTAGTTGCTAAGGGTATAAGAAATAACTTGAATAATATTGACCAAGTTGCTACTAAAGCAATTGATATACTTAAAAATAATATTACAACTAAGGTTTTAGAGCCAAATTCAACTAAACGCTCTAACCAAGAAATACTCTTCCGCACTACAGCTATGACCATAGCCGCGACAAAAGCTCCCACCAACCAAATAATATGATTAGCGGCAAGATACCATCCCAGCAGAGTGTAAGCCAGCCAAAGTAATATTAAAGGCATCAAAGGAATCCTGTTAAAAAATTCCACATTCATAGTACAAAGGCTTGTACAACTACCAGGTTAATATCTTGATTGTAGTAAGAAATGATTACTACTCTAACTTGTATACTTACCAAGTTTACTCAGGATATTCCTATATCTACAGGGTAAATTTTAAAACATAATTGACTTAAATATTGGGCATTTTCTTGAGATATTTAGGTTTCTTTGTGCTGAGTTACCTACATAGGACTTACGCAAAACCACACCCTGTCGGGGCAATACCCTGCGGGAAGGCGCTTCTCTACGTTCGCGCAGCCTGTCGTAGACAGACGCTCCGCGTAGCTTGCTTCTCGGTACGAGTATGCGTCTACATGAATTTCCCCTAGCTGAAAATCATTCTTTTCGGCTATTGTTTGCATAAGTCCTGAGATGCTGCCAAGGAATATCTACATCTTGTGCTTGGCATCAAATTCACAGATTTGAATAAAACTTCTACATAAACACACACTGATGCAGTTTCATTTGCTTGAATAGCTATATTGATATGACAGCAATTCAAAATTCCTGATTATGGCAAGTAAACTCATTGATGTTAGGGAATATATTGTCAAGGCGCACAAAAGACAGATTCACACTCGTGTTTTCAACTTTGTCTGTAAAGAGTGCAACGAAGCTACGAAACGCGAGACTTTCGGGCCTCGACCATTATATTGTGAGAGATGTCGCCCTCCCCAAGCGTCTAAGAAATCCCAGAGGACATCTCACAAAGCAAAACCCAGAGCAATGTCTTATAAAAGTGATATGAATTTAAATTAATTGCAGCCTTATGACTCCCAAAGAACAATTACAACCACCTCCGGGTACCTTTCTCACGCCATTGTTGGAACTACGAGACTATTATGCTCGCCTCACAGAAGAGTACGAACGCCTATTTGTGCAAGCGCGATCGCAGCTTGATCATGTAGAAGCGTTGTTGTCTAACTGGTCTTTTTCAAATGTCAATACGGCGGCTGATGAAAACCCAAATGCTTCCCAGGAAGGCTCTCTGGCGTTTTTATCACCCCATGACCAAATTTCCCAAATCAACTTGGTCAAGTCTGTACAGTCAGAATTCATCAACTCAAACAACGTTGAGATAGATAATTCTTTTTCTGCTGCTGTTGATACAAAAGAGACTCAAACTCCAACTACATTTCCAGATATAGAGAGATTCCCAGAGAACAACAATAGTTCAACGAAGGTGGCAGAAATCCAAATGCTACCCCAATATCAAGCTCTTTCTCGAATGGAAGCCATAAAACAGCTATTGCAAGAGCAGATAGGCACTGTGTGTCATATTGATTTCATTGTGCGATCGCTTTATGGAGAATTAGATTCCAGTCTATTCAGGGTAGTTAAAGGTAGGGTTCAATCTTCCCTTACCCAAGGCAGAGAAAGCAATTACTGGGTAACTATTCCCGAAGAGCCAGGTTGTTATACTCTGGATTTAAGTTTGGTAACTAATAGCAATGGTGCTTCTAAGAGGATCAGAGCCAAAAGCAAGAAACCTTTTGTACCTCCAAAGCCAAAAACAGTACCGATGCTCAAATCCTTTGAGGGTCAATTCTTGATTGATGCCCTCACCTCTCTTTTAGAACAAAATCCCGGTAGAGTTTTTAGCGTCGCTGAAGTAATCGCCGGAATTTACGGTGAGCTAGATTCTGAGCAACTTAGAGAAATCAAAAATAAGGTACTGAATGAATTATCTAGAGGCCATCGCACAGGAAGATTTTCTAGGGTTCCTGACCAAATCGGCTTCTACACCTGGGACTCCAATATCAGATTGGAGGGTAGTTCTCGCTAAATTGGGTGTTGTGTAAGTAGTCTTACACAATGTCATTGCGCTAGGCGCAGCCATGCCAAAGGGCTTTATAGAGCGTTCGCGGTAGCGTCTGGTAGAGAAGTGCAATGTCGGCGCACCCTCTTGTAGAAAAGAGTAGCAATCCCAATACTTGCGATTGCAACTCTTAGAGACGCTCCGCGGAGGTTGCTTCTGAAAGCCAGATATAAAGCCTGTTTTACTTCTGAATTCTGACTTCTGAATTCTGCTGTAGGTGATATCGGCAACTACAGAGGGCAAACTGTTCAGATTGCTCATATCATAAGCTGAGATATAAATCAGTCTCAGATCATGTCTAATATTGAGTAAGAAATATTACGCAAATATGAAGATCCACATCCTAGCCACAGCCGCATTTTTAACCACAATCAGCTTGACAACAACCGTACAAGCCGCAAATTCTGAACACGTTAGACAGTTATTGGCAACTAAACAATGTCAAAACTGTGATTTGACGGGTGCAGGTTTAGTAATGGCTGATTTATCTGGAGCCAATTTGAGCGGTGCTAATCTCACAAGTGCAAACCTCAGTCGGGCAAACTTGAGCGGTGCAGATTTGCGGGGTGCAAACTTGAGCGGTGCTAGTTTATTTGGTGTTAACCTGAGCGAGACTAAGTTTAGTGGCGCAAATTTGGCGGGTGCTGATTTGAGAAATACGTATCTAACAAATGCAGAATTAACTGGTGCTTACCTAAATGGTACTAACTTTCAAGGTGCAATTGGTATACCATCACAAATTGCTTCACCAGAGGATTTCTATGCTTGGGGTGTAGCAGAAGCCCAAAAAGGCAACCAACAGCAAGCAATTAGTTATTTTAATCAAGCGATCGCTATTCAACCAGAATATGCAGGTGCTTACTTAGCTCGTGGTGTCGCCCGCTACCAAATGTTAGATAGAAAAAGTGCGTTTCAAGATGCCCAAGTTGCTGAAAAATTGTTTACATCCCAAAACAACAACCCTGGAACGCAAACAGCCCAGGCTTTTATTCAAGAACTACAAACACCCGTAAATGAGAAAGTAAGCACTGGTAACCCTAGTTTCTTTGACTTTTTAGGAAGTCTTGGCTCAGTCTTACTCCAGTTTCTACCTTTTTAAGTGCTGAGTTCTGACGGGAGAGTTGAAAGAACAGGAAGGATAATAACTAATGACTAATGACTAAAAATTAAGGCGTTGCTGAATCAAGGGATGAAATGTTATGTATTGAAATCTAAAACTCCTTATTCTCTCTGCGTCTGGGCGCCTCTGTGTGATAAAAATCATCCCACAACTATGCAACGTCAAAATTAATAATGAGTTTATCCAACGAATTGTGGACAGCAAATCAAGATTTAGCTAAAGCTTGCTTAGATCATCCTTTCGTTCAAGGCATTGGCGATGGTAGTCTTGAGCAAGTGAAATTTGCATACTACGTAGGGCAGGATGCTTTTTTCTTAGAAGCTTTTGCCCGTGCGTACAGTATCGCCGCAGCTAAAGCACCAGACTGGTTAGGTTTCACTACATTTCATAACTTAGCTAGTGGAGTTTTAGAAGAACTGCGACTGCATAGTGGCTATGCTTCCCAGTGGGGAGTCAATTTGCATTCTGTGGAACCTGGTTCTGCTACCCGCCGCTACACTGACTTTTTGTTAGCAACTGCTTGGGCTGGAGATGTCGGTTTAACAGCTGCGGCGATGTCTCCCTGTATGCGTCTCTATGCCTTTTTGGGAGAACAGTTAGCTCATAATGGCATTCCTAATCATCAATATGCAGACTGGATTCGTACTTACAGCAGCGCAGACTTTCAACCATTGGCACAACAATTAGAAAATTTGGTTGACAATTATGCTACTACCAATTCTGGAGTGTATTCAACCTACCGTTATGCGATGTTTTGTGAACGTGACTTTTTTCAGGCTGCGTGGATTTTAGAGCAGTTTGCTTAATATAGCAATCCTATTTGAGTTGTGAAAACGATCGCACCGCCCATACATCAGAAAATCAGATAATACAATCGCAATACAAGCGATGATGGCACCCAAGGAAAAAAGATGTCAGAGAATTTGAGAAGCCAAATTGTCACCCAAGGAGTGCAGCGATCGCCTAATCGAGCTATGTCTGCGGGCAGTTTGACAGCCGCACACACTTTAGTGTTAAAAAATTAATGACCATGATGCCCTATTTGGTATATTTGATTTTCTTTGATATTTGTGATGCAGAATACAATAAAAATCTTTAAAAAAGGGTATAGTTGGGTGTGCATTCAAATGTGCATTCAAAGTTTAATTATTCCTTTATTAGCCTAATACTGGAAGTAGTAAAAATATAACCCACAAGAATACAACATGATTATTGACACTGTTTTGATGTCAATATCATGGTGCTTCTCAAATCTTCAGAATTGACAGCAAAGACCTCCTTAAATCAGGTCTACTTCAGATGTGTGTTCATTTTCCACCTCGTTTCTTCATCATGAAGAAACGCGGTAATTCTTTTACCCTCTAACTTAAGGAGAAATTCATCATGGCAATCATTAACGGTAGTGATTTTAATGACAATAATACCATCAACGGTATCCCACCTATCTTGCGCCCTGCCCTAAATGGGGGTGCTGCCAGCGATATCGTGAATGGCAATGACGGCGACGATATTCTGAACGGCAATGGCGGTAACGATACCCTCAATGGGGGTGTCGGCAACGATATCCTCAATGGGGGTGTCGGCAGCGATACCCTCAATGGGAATGCTGGCAACGATATCCTCAATGGGAATGCTGGCAGCGATACCCTCAATGGGAATGCTGGCAACGATATCCTCAATGGGAATGCTGGTAACGATATCCTCAATGGGGGTGTCGGCAGCGATACCATCACAGGCAGTCAGAGTAACGACAGCATTGATGGTGGAGATGGCATTGATACCGCAGACTATAGTCAACTAGGTCAAAGGATTACCTTGTCAGGTGTTGGAACCGTTACCAAAGCTGCCGCATTTGGGCAAGACCAACTCTTTCAAGTAGAAAGGATTGTTGCTGATGCTAGTGTTGCCAACAACACCATAGATGCATCCCAATCTTTGCCAGGAGTATCTATCAGTTATAACCTGCAAACCCAAAGTTTGGTTTCCAATAACGTTCCTGGTTTTGGAACATTGTCATTTACTGCGGTCAACTTTGATAATGTCATCGGCACAAATGCAAATGACAGTATTGTTGGCGATGCCCAAAATAACCAATTATCTGGTAATGATGGCAACGATACCATTAACGGTGGATTGGGTAACGATACCATTAACGGTGGTAGCGGGAACGATCGCCTCATTGGCAATAGAGGAACCGATCGCCTCGCTGGAGGATTGGGTAACGATATTTTTGATTTCAACTCAGTTTTAGACAGTCAACCTGCTGCTTTACGAGATATTATCACTGACTTCGCTGGAAACGGTAACTTGGCAGGTGACCAAATCGATCTATCTACTATTGATGCTAACCCCTTTTTAGCGGGCAACCAAGCTTTCAGTTTCATTGGGGCCGGCGCATTCTCCGCAGTCGGTCAAGTCCGATATTTAGAAGGTTTTCTTCAAGCTAACACAGATTTCGATTTTGCCGTGGATTTTGCGATTCAGCTCGCAGGAGCGCCAGGACTGGTGGCAAGCGACATTATCGTTTAATAAATAATCGAAATAGTCGAGGTCTAATATCAAGTTAGATTAATCCCGTTAGAACCCCACTAAAGCTATGCTTTTGCACCCCTCCCCACCTCCGGAAGGGGTGTTTTTATGATGGCAATAGCTAAACGTTGAACTATAGAAAATTACCAATGCTTGCTCATGCTCGATCGCACCGCGTAGATATGAGAAAATCAGGTAATACAATCGCAATACAAGCGATGATGGCACCCAAGGAAAAAAGATGTCGGAAAATTTGAGAAGCCAAACCGTAACACAAGGGGCACAGCGATCGCCTAATCGAGCTATGCTACGGGCAGTTGGTTTTAAAGATGAAGATTTCAATAAAGCTATTGTAGGCATTGCCAATGGCTATAGTACGATCACTCCCTGTAATATGGGGATAAATGTACTGGCACAAAGAGCAGAAGTTAGTATTAAATCCGCCGGGGCAATGCCGCAACTATTCGGCACGATTACCATTAGCGATGGGATTTCGATGGGAACTGAAGGAATGAAATATTCCTTAGTGTCGCGGGAAGTCATTGCCGATTCCATTGAAACTGCCTGTACTGGACAAAGTATGGATGGTGTGCTAGCTATTGGCGGTTGTGATAAAAATATGCCAGGGGCAATGCTGGCGATCGCTCGGATGAATATCCCGGCAATATTCGTTTATGGTGGCACAATTAAACCCGGTCACTACAACGGACGCGACTTAACTGTTGTCAGTTCTTTTGAAGCTGTTGGCCAATACAGTGCCGGGAAAATTGACGAAAAGGAATTATTAGAAGTTGAAAGTCGGGCTTGTCCGGGTGCGGGTTCTTGTGGTGGAATGTTCACAGCTAACACCATGTCTTCAGCATTTGAAGCCCTGGGGATGAGTTTACCCTATTCTTCGACAATGGCAGCCGAAGATGCTGAAAAAGCCGACAGTACAGAAAAATCAGCGTTTGTTTTAGTCGAAGCAATTCGCAAACAAATTTTGCCCCGCCAAATCATCACGCGCAAATCTATAGAGAATGCTATTTCTGTGGTAATGGCGGTGGGTGGTTCCACAAATGCAGTATTGCATTTTTTGGCGATCGCTCGTGCTGCTGATGTAGAGTTGACTTTGGACGACTTTGAAACTATCCGCGCCCGTGTCCCTGTCTTGTGTGATTTGAAACCAAGTGGTAAATATGTAGCTACCGACTTACACAAAGCTGGCGGTATTCCGCAAGTAATGAAGATGCTGCTTGTGCATGATTTACTATATCCAGACAGCATTACTATCACTGGTCAAACCATTGCAGAGATATTAGCAGACATACCAGAAGAACCGTCTACCAACCAAGATGTTATCCGTCCTTGGAATAACCCGATGTATGCCCAAGGACACTTAGCTATTCTCAGAGGGAATCTCGCAACAGAAGGGGCTGTAGCGAAAATTACCGGAGTCAAAAAGCCAGTAATTACCGGGCCAGCACGGGTATTTGAATCGGAAGAAGCCTCTTTAGATGCTATTTTGGCGGGTAAGATTCAGCCAGGTGATATTCTGGTCATCCGCTATGAAGGGCCTAAGGGTGGCCCTGGAATGCGAGAAATGTTGGCTCCCACCTCGGCAATTATCGGCGCTGGGTTAGGTGATACCGTGGGATTAATTACTGACGGGCGGTTTTCTGGCGGTACTTACGGGATGGTAGTTGGTCATGTTGCGCCAGAAGCGGCAGTTGGGGGTGCGATCGCTCTTGTACAAGAAGGTGATAGTATTACCATTGACGCACCCGCTCGCCTATTGCAGTTAAATGTATCTGAGGAAGAATTAGCTCGTCGTCGTGCAAATTGGCAACCTCCCGCACCACGTTACACTAAGGGCGTGTTGGCGAAATATGCCAAGTTGGTGTCTTCTAGCAGTATTGGTGCTGTGACAGATTTGGATTTGTTTTAAGAAAAAGTTCTTGATTGTGTATAAGAGGCTCTGACTTGGAGATTCAGGAGCCAGAAGTGATAATATCCTGGCTTCTGGCTTCTAACTCATTTGAAAATCGAGCGTTGGTGAATCAAGAGATGAATGTCTCACGCAAAGGCAAGGCAGCGCGTTGCGGGGGTGGAGGAGTTTGTAGCGACTGCCGCGCAAAGACGCAAAGGAAAATCAATAAAATCATTCCGTATTTATGCAACGCCGAAAATTGCTATATCTCACACGGAGGCTGATTCATACTTTCACTCAGCAACGCCGCACTTTACTATTTGGTTAAGTCGTTAGAAAAACGCTGCTGCCTTGGAATTTTGCGATAGTGATGTAGTTGATTGGTAGTAATTGGCTGTTGCTGTTGAGTAGCGGTATCTGGCCAACCTAAATCTTTGAGGATTCTTCGGGCTGCAACTTCACCTGTTCTACAACCGCCTTCCATATATCCTTGGTAGGATAAAGAGCAGTGTTCGCCAGCAAAAAATAGATTGCCTACACGTTTTTGTTCAGATCCAGCTATGCTTGTCCATTGTCCGACTAAATAGCAAGCATAGGAGCCTCTTGTGTACTGTTCTCCAGGCCAATAGGCACGAATGGCTTGACCTTGACGCAGCTTTTGAATTCCGGGGAAAATCCTATCTAATTGTGGTAAAAATATTTGGGCTTGAGATTCTGCTGAACCTTTGCCTAAAGATAAACCATGTTCACCACCAGTAAAGTTATTAATTAGACCTTTGACGCCTTTTTGGTAGCGACTTTGTTCCCAGGTACTTTGAAAGCCTAAATCAGTAAATGTTGATCCTGTTGAATTATATTGAGTGCGCCACAATCTTTGTTGATAGGCTGTAATTAATTTGGTATTTGTACCATATCCTAGTTCTGCGATCGCTTTCTTTTTAAATGCTGGTAAATTCACATCCAGCTTCACTAAACGCAAGGTGCTAAAGGGCAATGTCAGCAAGATTCTTTCATAGGTGCGATCGAATTTTTTATAACCAGACCGTAAGCTAACTCTATAGCGACCATCAGGACGAATACAGATAGCTTCTAATTCTGTCTCAGGTTCTATAACATTTGCTAAGGAATTCGCTAACAAGCGGGGTACTTGGTCATTACCACCGCGAATAGTATAACGTTCATCGCTTTCGCCGTAAACTGAGAATATATCAGTGTTAGTACCAATCAAAAACACTAGATTCAAACAAGATTGTTCTGCTGCTTCTCGTCCATATTCGGTAGTATAAGAAAGCTTCAACATTTCTTGCAGAATGGGATTAATTTTTGCTTGCTTTAAATATTCTGCAAGGGAGGTATTATCTAAAGCGAAAGCTGCCTGATTGTAAGAGCGATAAGTTACATCTCCATCGCCAATAGAAACTAAATCCTCCTCAATTTTATTTGCTAAAGGAATGAAGTAATTAATAATTTCTAGTTCGGGAATTTTGCGTCCTTGAAAGTACCATGTTTCTGGAACTAATCCCTTATCAGTAGCGAGTACATCGACTATTGTTAAACCAAGTTCTTGAGCAAGCGATCGCAACTTCGTATGATCTGTATCAATAAATTCTCCACCTAGTTCCACAGTCACGCCAGTACCCGCAGCATTGGCTAAACTCCGCATCCGACCACCAACGCGATTCCTCGCCTCAATGATGTCTACAGGAACCCCAGCTTGACGTAAGCGGTAGGCAGCAGTCAAGCCAGCAATCCCTGCACCCACTACAAGCACCTTGGGAATCGTGGCAAAAGCCGTAGAATCACGTCCATTATGCCAGGTAGCTGTAGCTAATCCGCTTGCTAATCCCAAACCTCCATAAAGTAAGCGGCGACGAGTGGTTCTTTGTTTTAAAATGTCAACTACCTCATCCGTGGGAATGCCAGTTTTGATCGATGCCCTCGCAATTTTATAAGCGCGTTGCAAAGATACCATTAGTGCAGACCTAGCCATTTAACGCACCTCTATTGTTGCTAATTTTCAAATAATATTAATTATTGCAGGTTTAGATCACTTTTTTGATGAAGTAATTAAATTAACATATGAAAACTAATCAAATTCTTCCTGGAAGTTTTGGTTTACCTATATTAGGTGAAACACTTTCCTTTGTTTTTGACCGCGATTTTTATAAAAAGCGCTACCGCCAGTACGGGCCTATGTTCAAAACTCATCTTATTGATAAATCTACTGTAGTGATGGCAAGGACGGAAGCGTTAGAGTTCATTTTATCCAGCCACATATTGTTGCTGCACACCTTCTATGCAGCTATCATTGGGAGATAATGCCCAATCAAAGTTTAGAAGTAGTTATGGTTCCCACGAATCGCCCCAAAGATGGGTTGCGAGTTCGATTTCAGCCCCAGTAAAATGTTTTATGGCACCTCAAATAGACATACATTTGCCTAACGAAGTTTTGCAACGCTTGCAAAATGCGAAAGATTTTGTGGACGAAAGTGTTAACTCTGTAACTAATTCAGTACAACAAGTTGGGGAGTCTTTGAAGGCAACAGCAAGTACAACGACCGATAAGGCAATTGATACAGTTACGACAAGCTTAGAACAAAGTTTGCAAACGGCCGAACAATTTAAGAGTACAACATCGGAAGTTGTAAAAACAGCAATTACTTCTTCTGTGAGCGATTGGCTGACACAACATCCGGTATTTTTTAAGTTAGTTCAAATACTAGGTTTGGCAGCTAATCACCCAATTATCAGTTTAGTGATTCTGCTGTTTGCACTTACTCTACTATGGAGCATCATTAAAGCAATTGTCCGCTTAATTGAAACAGCTAGTTGGTCAATACTCCAAGTTCCAATAAAATTACTTCAGACTTTAGTTAAAGTTAGCTTTTTATCTTTAACTAAAGTTGGCAATTTTGCTTTTCAACAAATGACGGTAGCTCAAACAATCGATAACCTGCCAATTTTGTTACCTGAAAACTTTCAAATAAATAAACAACAACGATTGACAGAAATTTCTAGTCGTTTAGAAGCAATTCAAAAGGAACAGCATAAACTTTTACAAGAAGCAGCAGACTTGATTGCTTCTGACACAATTGATATAGAAATCTCAAAAATTAAACAGCTAAAAAGCGTTGAATCACATCTTGGCTGAGTTCGGCGGTGGAACCGGAAGCGACAATACCGCCTTTTTGCATAGCGTAATAGTAATCGGCTTGACGGACAAAGTGCAAGTGTTGCTCTACCAATAAAACAGAAACACCTGTAGTTTCCACGATGCGACGGACTGCGGCTTCAATTTCCAGGATAATTGAGGGTTGAATACCTTCAGTGGGTTCATCTAAGACGAGTAATTGGGGTTGTCCCATTAAAGCACGTGCGATCGCTAATTGTTGTTGCTGTCCTCCACTCAAATCGCCACCCATCCGCGCAAGCATGGTTTTCAATACCGGGAATAAGCTAAAAACTTCTTCTGGAATTTCTGCTTTTTTTACTGGTTTGCGTCTAGCTTCTAACCCCAGCAGCAGATTTTCTTTTACTGTCAAACGAGGGATAATCTCTCGTCCTTGAGGGACATAACCAATGCCCAACTTTGCCCTTTTATCAGGAGATTTAGAGTTGATTAATTCTCCGTCTAAGTTAATTGTGCCACTGCGGGGTTTGAGTAATCCCATAATGGTTTTGAGTAGGGTTGTTTTACCTACACCATTGCGTCCAATTAGGCAAACCATTTGCCCAGATGGTACGCTTAAATCTACATTGCGGAGAATGTGGCTTTCGCCGTAGTAAACATTAAGATTAGAGATTTTTAGCATTAGTTCACGCAGAGGCACAGAAAGGAAAAATTGAGTTTTTATAGTTTTGTAGAAGGCTGTAATCTGAACTTCAAATATCAATCATTTAAACTATCAACTAAAGTCATACTAGAATGAAACATATGCAACTCTAAACCATGAGATACTGCTTCATTCCATATTTCTTCACTTGTATCTACTTTGTAAAATGGCAAATTACTTTTCCAAGGGTATAAAGTCTCAGTTGTTTTCAAACACATTTCTCTCATAATAAGGCTATTTGGAGGTAAATAACTAACTCTAAATATAAGTCTTCCTATCTGAATACTTACCATAAAGAATGAGTCAGTCAATTCTTTTGCTTGAGTTAAAGAAATGTTTTTAAATCTAACTGGAATAAGTTTATTTACTCTATAAGTACTAACAAAATTTAGAGTATATGATTCAGAATATGCCACTTCAACTGTTACTCCGTTTGGAATACAGCCTTCCTTAATATTTTTATATTGATTTAGTGAAAAAACTTGATGATATGTAGTCTTATTGATCAGTAATAGCGAGGTTTTTAGCAGCAATTCTCATTTTGAAAACAAAAGAAGATAAAGTCCTCTTGTTTACATAGAGAACTTCTGTCTAATTATGATTTATTTGAAAGATAATCATAATAATTAACTGAAGAGAAACAATTTTAAAAATCTGCCCATGAAAAAATAGATTTCAACTTATAAATATAGCTGAAATTCCGACCTACTTTGTAAATTCTCTTAATTAATAATCTTTACCTCCTCTCAAAAATTT
>NZ_WBKM01000258.1 GCF_015714725.1 Nostoc sp. WHI | reverse complement strand
CCCCATGCCCCATGCCCCATGCCCACTAACGCAATGATTCAATGGTTGGGGAGCCATCAACTTTAATCCAGGCAATTTGGGCAATGCCGCGATCGCGTGCATATTGGCGAATAGCCTCTGCATCCCTTCCCCCCAAATCAATTTCTACCCGCACCAGATGAGTAGAATCTCTGAGTTTTTGCGCGTAGGCAAAAGCAGGAGCGTTAGCACTCGGTGTTTCTGGAACTACTAACCAGTTACTAGCTGGGGTTGCTTGTGGTAATTGCTGAGTAGACAACAAAATTTGGTATAAATCTTCGATGTTGAGTCCAAAACCAATTCCCGGAATGTTTTCTCCTTGGGGATGATATAGTCCTAAAAGCTGATCGTAGCGACCACCGCGCCCTAAAACTCTGGCTTGGGATTCGGTATCGTTGACAACTTCAAAGACAATACCAGTGTAGTAGTCTATGGTCTGGATGAGGCTGAGGTCGAGGATTAACGGAAATTTTTTCTCTGATTCTAGTAATTCTACTAGGGATTTGAGGTTATTCACTGCCTCTCGCTGTTCTTCATCTAGATCCAAACTACTGACTTTTTGCAACACGTCTGCACTAGAGCCACGCAGATCCAGCATGATTCGGGCCCGATCGCGCAGTTGATCACTCAGGGGTAAAGTATCTATAGTAATCCGGTCAAGATGAGCGATCGCATTGCGAACTTTATTTTGTAGATTAGCAGGAAAGGCACTCAGGAGCGATCGGGTGATTCCCGCCTCACCTAAAATTAAATGCCATCCCCGCAAACCTAATGCTGCTAAACAATCTGCAACTAACAGCAGTACTTCGGCATTTGCTAACAATCCGCCAGCACCTAACAACTCCACCCCAGCTTGATAAAACTCCTGCTGGCGATTATGCCTACTTTCCCAAGTGCGGCGAAATACATTAGCGTTGTAGTACAACCGTTGCGGATAAGTGACACCAGCCATCCTAGTGACAACGGTGCGAGCAATGGATGCTGTTAATTCTGGACGTAGCCCTAATTCATCATCTTCACCATTTTGTTGTAGTTGAATCACCATTTGACGCTGGATTGCTTCTCCTGCCATCAGGGTATCCATCCGCTCTAAAGTCGAGGTGATAATCCTGTGATATCCCCAACGGTGAAACACCTGCTGTAACCGCTCTTCAATCCAGCGTTTTTTCTCCACATCCAAGGGCAATAAATCCCTGGCTCCCGCTGCTGGTTGATACACCATTATTTTTTCTTCCCACCAAACAAACCACCGAACAAACCGCCACTACCAGATTTATCTGGTTGCTTATCTCTATTATTGGGGGATGAAGTCACCTTATGATCATTAGGTTGTTGTCCTAAAGCCTTATCTATTTTCGGTTTCCATTGCAACGCTGTTTGGTCATTAGGGTCTAATTTTAGAGCGTTATCGAAGTGGATTTTTGCCATTTTTAGCTGATTTTGCTTCAAATACACCATTCCAATTAAGCTATGGCAGCGACTATTTTTAGGTTCTAGCTTTAGGGCATCTTGCAACTCAACCTTGGCTTGGGCAAATTGGTTTTTATCAATCAAAGATTGAGCGCGACGAACATACTGTTCTATAATCGAGTCTTCTTTGGATGGTGTCGATGCTGGGGCTGATGGTGTATCTTTTGGTGTATTTGCCTGAGGCGTACCTGATTGGACTTTGGGTTGAGCAGGTGGCGGCGGCGCTGCGGATGCTTTGCCTGCACTCCGCATTAAATAGACTAAATTCAACTCACTAATTTGAGCAATGACTTGCAGCGCTTGATCTAAGGAATCATATTGGGTTTGGGCTAGTTTAGCGATCGCAGTTTTATAAAAATGCTCAGTATTCGACGCCTCAACTAACTGTCTAGCCAAGTCGGTGTTTAGAGTCACCGAAGTAGACTCTTGTACCAGGCGCTTGCCAATTTGCGACAAAATTAGAATATATTCCGCACGAGTGCGATCGCCAGACAGTTTTTCGTAAGCTGGGTTAACTAACTTTGATAACAATTCGTTCCCTAGTTGTTTTTGAGCAGCACTTTCAGTAAAACTACTGTCCGGGTGCAAACGGCGGGCGATTTGGAGATAGCGTTTGCGAATCTCTTTGACATCCGCATCAACTGGAACGCACAATACTGCGTGATGATCTATGAAATCATATTTAAATAGTCCACGATCTATTTTGAAAGACATATAGAGGTCTTGCACCAAAGGAGCAGTTAGATTCTTTCTAGTTTACTTCGGTTGATCAGTGATTCGTCAGTAGCAAATTGTCATTGGGCAATTCAATTTTGGATTTTGGATTGACGATTTTGGATTAAATTTCAATCCAAAATCCAAAATCTAAAATCTAAAATTTTTACTCCCCATCTTCCCTCACACCCAAGCTGACAGGGGCGGAACTTGTAAAAGTTCGCTACTGAGAGTGTCGTGAATATAACCATTTGTTGCGAGAATTCTACCAGACTCAATTTTGAAGGGAGTGCCATCGTAGGCGGTGACTTTGCCGCTAGCTTCTTGTAACAAAATTATACCAGCGACAATATCCCAAGGAGAAAGTCCTCGTTCCCAGTAACCATCAACACGTCCACAAGCAACATACGCCAAATCTAGCGCTGCTGAACCGCTACGTCTGACTCCTTGGGTAAGATGGGTAAGGTGACTAAATTCTGCATAGTTGTTATCAGAGGTTTCGCGGCGATCGTAGGCAAATCCTGTCACTAGTAGACTCTTACTCAGTTCCGATGTTTTTGAAACCTTGATGGGACGACGGTTGCGCGTTGCTCCTAAGCCAGTAGCGGCACGAAATAGCTCATTGTGGAAGGGGTCATAAATTACACCAACTTGCGGAACGCCATTAATTAGAAGCCCAATGGAGACGGCGAAGAATGGGTATTGATGGGCGTAGTTGGTTGTGCCATCTAGAGGATCTATTGTCCAGAGGTATTCATTCTCTTGATTACCTAATTTCCCTGATTCTTCAGCGAGGATAGAGTGCTGAGGAAAGTGGCAGCGCAAAATTTCTAAAATCAACTCTTCTGAGGCTTTATCAGCAGCAGTGACTAAATCACCAGGGCGTCCTTTTTCAATAATTGCATCTTCTAACTTACCCAAGTAACCTTGCAAAATGGCACCAGCAGCTAACGCCGCTTCTGTCGCAATATCTAGAAAAATTTGTAGATTAGTCATTTGTTATTAGGCATTGGGCATTGGGCATTGGGCATTGGTTATTCTATCTCTCTCTCATTACTCATTACTCCCCACTCAGGACTCAGCACTCAAGACTCAGCACTCATTAAAGATTTTGGCGGCGAAACTCAGAGGGAGTAAGACGCATGGGTTTTTCTGAGTTCCAGATTCCTTGTCCCATGAGTCTAGCCCATTGTTGGGCACGTTCTAAACGCTGGTCATATTTGTGGTTAGGCGATCGCCCTACAAACATTGCATTCCCTTGTTTCACCAATTCTTCATTCAACAACACCTTATTTTTCCACACATAAGCTAGAGTTCGCCCAATTTTATCTTTTGCTTCTAAATCAAACTCCAGCGTTACCGATTGTTCTGCACCACCAATTAGATCCTCTAACTGTTCTTTTGCTGCTTCTCCCCAAGGGCGCTGTCGCAAATCTGGTGCATCAATCCCCACTAACCGCACCTGAGAAATCAAATTTGGTTGTTCAGCCATACCTAACACTTCCAAACTTTGCCCACTAACTACCCGCGCTACCTTCACCTGAGCCTCATTGTTTGGCAGTTGATTTTTACCTTGGCAACCCACCAAAAGCAATAAACAACCCAAAATAACTATTTTTCGCACCCAGATACCACTCAAACTTCTCTCTGCGCCTCTGCGCCTCTGCGTGAACAAAATCCTATTCCTCATCTAACGGTAAACCCGCTTTAACTTTCCCCCTAGCAAAATAGCGTCCAAACTGGAGTTCATAGACTTCATCTTCGTCTTGCGTCTCCACCTCCAAGTCAGAACGGGGGTAACTCACACACAACAAGGCGTAACCTTGCCGACGTAAATCTGGCGACAATCCGATCGCCTCCGGTTGGTAAATTTCTCCCGACAACACCCTCACTGCACAAGTAGTGCAAGCCCCATTACGGCAAGAAAACGGCAGTTCCACCCCTTGTTTTTCGGCAGTGTGCAGGATATAGCGGTCTTCTGGCACTTGTAGGCTATATATTTTGCCAGTGGCGCGATCGCGAACTTTAATTGTGTATGTACAAGACATCTGGATTTGCGTTTTGGGATTAGAACTTTCAGATTCAATCTAAAATGTCTTTCTCTATCTTTGCATTTTCTGGGATTTCATAGTATAATCGTGAATCGTGGCACCTGGAGAGGTGGCCGAGTGGTTGAAGGCGCAGACCTGGAAAGTCTGTTTAGGGAAACTTAACGAGGGTTCGAATCCCTCCCTCTCCGTTTTCAAAGCTAGTCTATATACAGTTTGAAGCAAACTTGTACAAATAGTTGAATTTTTACAGTCCATTCATCTCACATTCCCCAAGGGACAGATGTGGAACTTGTGCTGTTTGAGCTAAAAGTTTAATGCTGTATTTGACAGTTATACCCTTAACTTACGTTTGCCACCCTAGTCTTCTCTTCATACCTCAGGCACAGTTAAGTGTTAAGTCTGACTGCTAAATTCAATATATAATCTCGCAAAAAGTAATATTTGTTTATTTTTCACTCATAATTGAGCCATTTTGTAAAGTCGCCAAACTCCTATTTTGCCACGGCGACAGCCTAATGAACTAATCAGGTAAATTAAGATTAAGTAAAGAAAACACTTTTAACTAAATGACAAATCTCAGCTTACAAGAAATTTCTACTCAGTTAGACAGTCCGAATCTGCGCGATCGCATGGTAGCCTTGGCGAATCTGCGTCATGTTTCCCCTACAGATGCAGTCCCTTTGATTAAAAAGGTATTAGACGACGAATCTTTGCAACTGCGATCGATGGCAATATTTGCCCTTGGAATCAAGCCAACACCAGAATGTTATTCAATTTTGGTGAAAATTCTCGTAAATGACCCAGATTATGGTATACGTGCTGATGCTGCCGGTGCTTTAGGATATTTGGGTGATGCTAGAGCCTTTGAGGTACTGTCACGGGCATTTTATGAAGATACTGAGTGGCTAGTACGCTTGAGTGCAGCCGTTTCTCTAGGTAACATTAAAGACCCCCGTGCCCGTCAAATTCTGCTTCAGGCATTGGATAGCAAAGAAGTAGTGTTGCAACAAGTTGCAATCTCTGCACTAGGAGAAATTCAAGACATTGAATCTGTCGATAAGATCCTGCGCTTCGCCCAATCAGATGATTGGTTAGTAAGGCAGCGTTTGGCAGAAGCCTTGGCAAATCTTCCCACTCCCAAAAGTGTCTCAGCTTTAAAATACTTGGAAAAAGATAATCATTTCAACGTTGCTGAGGCAGCTAGAATTGGCCTCAAAAAGCTTGAAGAAATAGGCAATCAAGCATAATATTAAACCCTGCTGCTACCTTTTAATAATCATTAAGTGGTAATCTTAGCATTTTAATGCAGGTAATTTCATTCATGAATATTGAAGAGTTTTTTCAATTAAGCGCTGGTAAATGGTTTTCTCATCGTACTAGTCAACATTTGGCTTTTAATCAATCTGAAAATGGCAAGTCAGACATCATCATTGAGACGCTGGCAGTAGATCATCCAGAAGTGATCAAACTG
Organism: Nostoc sp. WHI; assembly: GCF_015714725.1. GTDB lineage: Bacteria > Cyanobacteriota > Cyanobacteriia > Cyanobacteriales > Nostocaceae > Nostoc. The sequence continues at coordinate 77,108 of NZ_WBKM01000258.1, read as the reverse complement.
TGTCAACAGTACGAAATTAATCCTAGTTCCGCCTCCTGTGGCACTAAAATCACCTGGAACGGTACGATGGAAAAGGATCAAGCAAAACACAGTGGTTCAACTGTATTAGTTTCGATACCTGATGCAGATAACCAGGCTCAAGGCAAGTTACTGCGGGAAATAGTTGATACCGAGAAAACCCCAGTTGCCGGACGCTATAAAATTGACAGTGATGGTGCTTTAATCCTAACTACAGAGGATGAAACGATGTCATCAGAGGAACGCCTGTGGTTTGCTAGCCCCAATTTGCGAATGCGGGTAAATGTCTTTAAAAGTTTTGGTGGATTTAGTATTACTTCTTTCACTTCTGAGATTCGCATGGGTGGGTTTCCACCAGCCGAGAAGGTTTCGGAGGCAGCTAATTCAATATCGAATTAGTTTTAATACAACATATTCCCCCTATTTACAGGGCTAGGGTGTACACACAAGTCAAGTCCAGTTTTACCGCAATAGGGTTGGGACAAGCCAAAAAACCTTCATGTAGAGACGCGATAAATCGCGTCTGAAACACTGGCACGTTAGAGAGACGCGATAAATCGCCGTCTCTACAGAGAATGTATTCGTCAATTATTCCTTGACAGACTACTATTTCCGACTTGTGTGTACACCGTAGGTTTATAGGGGGAATTAAGTTTAGAGTACGCCCTAATTAGTCATTAGTTCTAGCAGCTTGCTTGAGGTAAACTAATTGCTATACATTTTTCCAGAATGATTCGCTTGTAGTAGGCGGCTCCAGCACTGCTTTTATGCAATTTAAATGCTCATTAGCTTGAATTCATAGAGAGCGATTAGAGCAAGTTTTACCATTCATAGTGAAGCTCAGTTTGTTAGAGCTTGTATCTGGAAAGCATAGATGTGAAATTGTAGCAATCTATATATATATAGATTAAGATTGCCAGACAATCATCATATTACTATGTCGCGCCAAAACAAAAAGCCAAATGGATGTGGATGCTCAAATATTCCGTTCTCCGTAATCATAATTATCTTAGGAGGTGGTTATTGGTGGTTCAGTCAAAAAGGAAATTTAGACATCAGCAACCTTTTATCTAAGATTCAACAAATAACTATTCCTATTTTAAATTCTACTCCCACTCCAATTACTTCTTCAACTCCCACTTCCTCTTTATCAATCCCTTCAAGTCTTACTCCTAATAATAAGCAAGTTTCAGTTAAACCAATAACACTTCCAAAAGCACCATTACCTCCAACTCCTTGGAAGAAGAAAGTATTTAGAGGAATTTATTTAAGTCGCTACCAAGTTACGAATAATGCTGATGAACAAACGATTCGTCAGAGAGTTCGTTACTATCGCTCTCAAGGAATTAATACGATTATTCACGGTGTTTGGGGTAATGGTTGTACGATGTACAATAGCGATGTTATGCAGCAAACGCTAGGGTATAAAAGTTGTCCAAACCTGTTTCAAGAACGATGGTTAAATTGGTTGATTGATGAAGCGCACATCCAGGGAATGCAAGTTCACGCTTATTTCGAGAAAGGTATTAAAATCGATAAAAACAGTCCGATTTATGATTTAGCAATTTCTCAGAAATGGCTTGTTCCTGGCGTAGATAAAACATATCTTGGAATTGATCATTATGTTCTTGATGTGGAGATTCCTGAGGTTGCTAGTTTATTTAAAAATATCTTAGTGGAGTTCGTCCAAAAATATCCGAAGATTGATGCAGTTCAATGGGATGATTATCTAGGCTATCATGCTGAACTACCCGGCAAAATTGATCGCACGGCTAAATTAACTAATTTTTTGCAGCAAATGATAGCTGCGATGAAACAAGCTAACTCTTCAGTTAGTTTTGATATTTGTCATCATAACCCTTACTGGGCTAAACGATATTTCGCAGCTGATTGGCAAAAATGGAATGTTGATAGAGTGTTTATTCAAGCTTATAATGAGACGAATTTCAAGGAAGAATTAAATTATGCTAAAAATTATGCTGGAGTTGCGATTACTGATAACCAATTACATCGGTTAAAAGAATTAGTAAATAACAACGCAATCAAAAGTATTTTAATTTTCCCTCTCTCTGGAAAACCAGAAGAAACAGCTTCTAAGATAAAAAGCTTGACGCAAAACAACTACTAAGATCAAAAATTAACAATATTATATAGCAATCCTATAACAACTGAGTTGTGGACAAAAAGACAATTAGCGCAGTAATTGAGCGATGGATAAAATACCAATTAAAGCGCTACCTAAAAACCGAGATAAACCATAGCCAGTGCTGAAAATGTTATGAACTGTAACACGTTTTTGCTTTTGGTTAGTTTTGTAGTTGGAAAAAGGAGAGACTTTTAAATTTGCAAAAAGCTAGCGATCGCCTGCGGTAATGGCAAAATAATTATAATCAACAAAGCCATTGCCAGTAATCCCCAAATATCACGTCCATTATCCAATTCAGTAACATCATTCAGTGCAGGCTCATCAACCAACGGCATAAATAATAAGATAATTGCCCACAACAAAAACTCTTCGCGAACTAAAGCCAGTAGTAGCAACAACACGCGAGCAATTTGACCAATTACAAGCGCAGTTCGTTGTCCAAACATCGCATGGATAATGTGACCTCCATCTAATTGTCCCACAGGCATTAAATTTAAAGCTGTAACAATTAGTCCTAGAAAACCAGCTACAGCCACTGGATGCAAATCAAGAGCGGATTGTGCTGTTAACTGACTTCCCAAGGCTAACTTCGAGAGTACCGCTAGTAAAATTGAATATTTGGGATTAAGGGCATCAGTATTCAAAAGTCGGGTTTTTTCAGTAGCGGAAACCACATCAGAATGAGCCAACCCCCATATTAGTAATGGCAAGGTAACAACAAAACCTGCAATTGGGCCAGCGATACTAACATCAAATAAAGCTTTGCGATTGGGAGTAGGACTACGCATCTGAATAAATGCGCCAAAAGTTCCCAAGAAGAAAGGCACGGGAATAAAGTAAGGCAACGTCGAGCGAATATTGTAGAATTTAGCTGTTAAATAATGTCCCAATTCATGAATACCCAAAATAGTCATCAATGCTAAGGCGTAGGGTAATCCTTTGAATAGGATATCTGGGTTAGATAGAACTTTGAACAAAGAGCCAATTTGCCATAGAGGCGGAAGAGTAACCCCAGCAATTTCCACACCCACCAAGGTAGTAGTTAGCAAAGTAGCTATTAGTAGTAGAACTGCTAATGCTGGGCGAGTTAACCGTTCCTGGTTGCGTCGTGGTATATTTGTCTCTCTAGCAGCTTGAGCGTTAGGAACCAGCACAAAGAAAGGTTTGCCATTGAAACCTTCTTGAAAAATTAGCACGAAGCGATCGCCAAATTGTGATTCAATATTAGTCTTAATCTGCTGGTAAGCGTTGCTGGCTTGAGTTCGCAACTGACCACGGCAAATCACAGCTTGTGGTCGATACTCAATATTTTGAATGTAGTATACAGACCAAGGAAAACAATTTCGCAGTTGAGTTTCTTCTTTTGGCTCAATGTGACGCACTATAGGTTCCGGGGTAGCCTGGATAGCCGGCTGTGATTCTAAGGCTTCGGCTGGAGCTTGGATTGGTGTATCTGTTGGCGCTTGACGCCCCCATTGAAACAATATCCAGTACAACAGTGGACAAACAAATAACGACCAAATGATCAGCGTTGGCGGCGGAGATTGTTTCGCTCCGTACATCAGCGTCCATCCGCTCAACAGAAATGCTGGTGTCATTAAAACCAGCCACAACAACCATACTGGCGTCCGAGTCATCTGAGCAACCCTGTGCTGCATCATTAGATAAGTAGCTAGCCCCAGTAGGAGGGTAAATAGAAACGAAAATGCCATATTATCTTCAGTAATTTGGACAAAACGCCCCACCAGTAGCTTCAGCACCATAGCATTAACTACAAGGTAGACTTCAAACCTCAATTTTTTTAACAACGGTTAACAGCGCTAGTTAACTCTCAAGTTTCAATTCTTCAGAATTTCTCCACTGTAACCAGATTGTCCACAACTCCTCAGTTTCGGTTCTTTGATCATGTCCCCTTTACCTCAAGTGCCAAGTCATACAACTAAGCCACCACGGGCTGTGTTCCCGAACGAAGTTCCTAGCGGAAGTTCTGTGCAATCGGACTTCGCACAAGAGAGCATTTTTGCTTTTCCACCCAATCGGGACACATTAGGAGGAACTTCTTATTTTATTGTAAGAAATGAATGCAATATCCTCATAGACTGCCCTGCCCTAGACCAAACAAATCAAGATTTTTTCGGAGCGCATGGAGGCATACGTTGGTTAGTTCTCACCAATCGAGGCGCTATTGGCAAGACATCTGAAATTCAGCAAACCTTTGGGTGTGAAGTGCTGATTCAAGAGCAAGAAGCTTATTTATTACCAGGCTTAACTGTGACTACCTTTAGTCAGCAATTTACTCTCAATGCAGCAACACAAGTCATTTGGACACCAGGTCATTCTCCCGGCTCATCTTGCTTATACTACAGTGAACTTGAAGGTATATTGTTTTCTGGTCGCCATTTAGTCCCTAATCAGCAGGGTCAACCAGTACCATTACGGAAAGCGAAAACCTTTCACTGGCCTAGGCAAATTCAGAGTCTTCGATTTTTGTTAGAACGTTTTACACCAGAAACTCTCCGCTACATTTGTCCCGGAGCTAATACAGGCTTTCTCAGAGGCAAGCGTGCCATAGATCAAGCTTATCAACACCTCGCTTCTCTGGATTTACCAGCTTTGTTGCGGATACAGCCCTTACTTTAGAGGCCTACGGTGTACACACAAGTCAGTCCAGTTTTACCCCAATACGCTTGGGACAAGCCAGAAAGCCCTCATGTAGAGACGCGATTTATCGCGTCTGAAAGACTGGCACGTTAGAGAGACGCGATAAATCGCCGTCTCTACAGAGAATGTACTCGTCAATTATTCTTTGACAGACTACTATTTCCGACTTGTATGTACACCGTAGTGAGGAACTAAGGGAATTCACCTTGACAGCAGTATCTGTAATCCCCAGCCCCTCCAGTCCCCTGCTAGGCTAGAAATAGCCGATACAGAAGAGAGGGAATCAAGAACATGCCACACACAATTGTTACAGAAGTCTGTGAAGGTGTCGCTGACTGCGTAGATGCTTGTCCAGTCGCTTGTATTCATGATGGCCCAGGCAAAAACGCCAAGGGAAACAATTGGTACTGGATTGACTTTGCCACTTGCATCGACTGTGGCATATGTCTCCAAGTTTGCCCTGTAGAAGGGGCGATTCTTGCAGAAGAACGACCGGAGTTGCAAAAAACTCCGTAATAGTCCATAGTTCAGTTGTCAGTGGTCAGTTGTCTTTTGCCAATGACCACTGATCACTGACAAATGCCAAGTGCCTAATGCCCAATGACAAATGACTATTTACTAAACGTTCAAAATGTCCATGCTGGATACATCAAAGACGTAGATATCTTGCAAGGTGTGAATTTCCAAGTTGCACCAGGGGAATTGGTAACAGTGATTGGCCCCAATGGTGCTGGTAAATCTACTTTGGCAAAAGCGATTTTTGGGCTTTTGATCCCCCACACGGGCACAATTACCTTCAAAAATGAAAATATCGTGGGGCTAAAGTCAAATCAAATCGTTGAACGAGGAATGTGCTATGTACCGCAAATCGCCAACGTCTTCCCCTCTCTCAGTGTTGAAGAGAATTTGGAGATGGGTGCTTTTGTCCTCAATGTTTCCCTAAAACCCCTTAAAGATAAAATATTTACCATGTTCCCCAGACTAAGCGATCGCCGTCGTCAACGTGCTGGTACTCTATCTGGAGGAGAACGCCAGATGCTAGCGATGGGCAAAGCTTTGATGTTGGAACCTAGTTTGCTGATTTTGGATGAACCTTCTGCTGCTTTATCCCCCATCTTGGTGACACAAGTGTTTGAGCAGATTAAACAAATTAATCAGGCGGGTACTGCGATCGTACTAGTAGAACAAAATGCCCGTAAAGCTTTAGAGATGGCTAATCGTGGATATGTACTGGAGTCTGGACGCGATGCCATCTCCGGCCCTGGTGAAGAATTGTTAAATGACCCGAAAGTGGGTGAGCTATATCTGGGAGCAGGTAAGAGATATTAAATAGTTGCCACCGATGGGGAACCAAAAAGCATGTTAAAAGTAGTGCTTTGAGGTGTGCCGTTAGTGACAGTAATAGTAAGTAAGCGCGACTCGAATACACGAATGTCAATTTTGCCGTTAACAATTTGACATCCGCTAGTAATTCGAGTTTCCTTTGTTCAACACAACACCAATTTAATCCGGGAGCTTTACCAGGTGATAGCGATGCCTATAGCGGGCCTACGCTATCTATAGCTAATACAAAAGCCATAATATTTCCTGCCACTGCCGCGACCTTCAGTTTCGATGCTCAAATAATTCTCCCCAATTATCCTTGCGTTTCTTAATCCCATCTACAGTAAGTAGAGAGGTAAAACAGGACGCTCATTCAGGGAAAAGTGACGAGGATGTAAATTAATTGAGTGGTTCTGGCAATTTGGCATCAAAAATTTTCTGTTGCAGTTTTAATTGAGATATCAGCAGGGTTACAGGGACATTGAGGAAGTTGTATAAGGAATGGATTCCCTTATATCTCAAAAGTCCCACCCGATGGCCAGTTGTTAACGCCCGCGCTCTTAGAGATGCAGTAAAAAAGCAGCGCTAGCGTTGCCGCTTCACCACAACTGGCTAAAAATCAAACAGAAAACACATAGTACAAATGGACTTATGCCATTCATGAAATCCCTGATCCAGATACATAGGTAAGGGCATACAGCCGATTCATTATGTTGTAAATATTTTTGGCGAAGATATTGACATATCAAAGCGTAGGCGTAGCATCTATTTAACCTGTAGTTGCTTTAGTTTATTTTTTGCTGATAATAGTAACTCTTGAGCTTTTAGATAGGCTGTTGTGCCATTTTGCACCTTTTCTAATTGATTAATAATACTTTGCAATTTGCTCAATACCCGATTGCGCTCTCCATCATCAGCATCAGAAGAAATTGAAGCCAGCAAGCTTTCTATTTCTCGTTGCGCCGCTTCCATTGCCTCCACAGCATCTGCCTCAGCTTCCCGTCTTACCTTAACTTGACCTAAATTCGCCTCATAAATTGCTAGTAACTTCTGTGCCTCGGTATAACCAGCCACGTCCTTTGAGGGAATCTCTTTAAGCCGCTCAATTGCCTCCATCCACAAATTTTCTATCTGTCGCCATTCAGTTACTTTGTGTGGCGGATTTTGTCCAGCTTTGGCAGCTTGCCAGGAAAATTGCCGCGCTGCTGTGATTAAGGCGCTGATGCGATCGTTCCCCGCCGCCAATCCAACAACTTCTTTAAACTCACGCTTATAATTATCCAGTTGATTTTGTATGGTTTTTCCTGCCAGAGTTTGACCAGGAATCTGCTCGAATTGATTAAGTGCCGTTTGCCAAGCAGCTGTTGCAGTTTGTTTATCAATTACTGTTGCAGCTCGTTCATATTGCTGTTTTGCATTTAAGAAGGTCTGCATATTATCGGTAAGCAAGGACTGAGCATTCTTTTCCTGAAAAACCTGAGCTTCTAACTGCCCAACTTTACTCCGAAATGCATTAAAACCGTAGATGCTGAATCGCGAGTCATACCACCAATATTTGTATTGTGACCAATCGTTGACAAAGGAAGTTGGTAACTGATCTAAATGTTTTTGTGTTTCTTGTAGCTTCTGTTCTCCCAAAGCCAAATCGGCGGGACTAGTAGCTTTTTCAATCAATTGTTCAGCTTGCTCGACTGATACCAATGCCTTGCGATAGTGATTATCCATGCTGATGTAGCTGGGTAGCAACAAAAAAGGCGCATGGAGCATCACCGGACGGCGAATCACCGGATAAGGCTGGTTTGCTACCCAAATTACACCAACGGGAATGCCTATAAGTATTGTTATCCAAATAAGTTTACTACCTATACCCCACTTGGCTTTGCTATGTAATCGCTGAGGGGATGTTTTGAGAACCTGCCCCTTTAACTCCATTTCATGCTCTAATTCAGCAAGGTTTTTGAGGGTTGATGGTGTTGTAGGTTTCTTCAGCACTACAGGTTGTTGGCTTGGGATAGACGGATCTATCCCAGAGCTATTTGGAGCACTTTTACGGAGAAAATTCCAGTTTATTTTGTTTAAAAAAGCCATATCTCTAGCCAATACTGTATTAAGTATTCCCAAAAATACAGGAAATACAAACAATAGATCGTTTTGGCTTTTGACACGAATTATACTCTTTCGTAACCAGAAGATGATGTATGAGAAAAACTGTCCTATTTATGGCTAACCCTGATTTTAAATTTGACAAATGATCTCAAATTTACTTGAGGCGCATAATAGTCAATCTGTACTGTAGATAAGTTCTAAATTACCATGCGACGTAAAGATTAAATGACTCTTAAATCGTGTAAGAGCGTACTATTGCATCTTGCTTGAGTCTGATATCTTCCTGACAATACATCAGTTGTCAGGAAAATTCATGAGTCGAATTAATGGATTTGTAGGGCGACGTGATTTCTTAAAATTCGCAAGTGTGGTAGGTATTGCGGCTACTGCTTTTAGCGATGCCTACGGCGGGCTACGCCTACGCTTTTGGAGTACACAACAAATTGCTGTTGCTGATATTCATCCAGTTAACCCTAATGCAGTCAGTCCCAATGAAGCTGTAAGACGCTTGCTGGATGGTAATCAAAGATTTATCCATCAAAAACGCCAATATCCTGATCAATCACTAGAACGTCTGCGATTAGTTGCTAAAGCTCAGTATCCTTTTGCTGCCATATTGGGTTGTGCAGATTCTAGAGTACCTGCGGAAATCGTCTTTGATCAAGGGCTTGGAGATTTATTTGTCGTGCGAGTTGCTGGTAATGTCGTCAGTGACACGGTTATAGGTAGCCTGGAATACTCTACAGCAATATTGGGTTTGCAGTTGATTGTAGTTTTGGGTCATAGAAGATGCGGTGCAGTAGCAGAAGCAATCAAAAACGAACCACTTCCTGGCAGAATGGGTTTGATTATTGAGGGCATCAAACCATCTATAGAAAGAGTAAAGTTAAGAACAGATGATAATATGCAAGATGCGGTTATAGCCAACATTCAATATCAGACTGAAAAATTGCAGGAAAGCTCAACAATTTTAGCCAAATTGCTCCGTGAAGGTAAACTAAAAATTGTTGGGGCTTGTTACGACATTGACACTGGTAAAATCAACATTATTACTTGAATATCTCACACCCTTTAGGTTTATTATTCTGAGTTTAATGAGCTTGTAAAAAATTATTAGCTATAAAATATTTTCTGACTACTTATACATAAACACTCTTAGGTTAAGGGTTTCGACTATTTTGCAGGAGGGAATGAATGCGTGAATTACTTAAATAAACTAGCAAACAAAGGAATTTAGTAAGTCAAAGCTTATTTGACTTGCGGAAAATACCAAAATGAGTAAGTCAAAGCTTCTTTTTAGTAAGTCAAAGCTTCTTTGACTTGCGGAAAACACCAAAATCAGTAAGTCAAAGCTTCTTTTTAGTAAGTCAAAGCTTCTTTGACTTGCGGAAAACACCAAAATGAGAAAGCAAACTGGGGTTTGAGTAAGTCAAAGCTCATAATGAGTAAGTCAGAGCTTCTTTTGCTTACTAAATATCAAGTTTTGAGAAAGCCATGAGCCTTTTTGCTGATTAAATATGAATTTAAGTTAAATCTACGTGAGTTCGATGAGTTTACAAATACCAAATATCTATTAGGTAAAAAACCAATAAGTTTCTAACCTAAGCGTATTGACTTATACATTGGTTAGGGGTGTACATTTGTACGCCCCTACATCTCATTTGTAACAAATAAACCTAGCAGGGGACATATAACAAGTCCGCCTGCTAGGAAGGTATAGTATATTTTGGCCATGTTTGATTTGGTTAACGCTTATTTCTAAAAAATAATTGCGTATCCTTAGATACAATAACTGAATACTTTGAAAAACACAGTTAAGAAAACTTACCAAATAGGTTAATTTACAATTAAATCCAACAATTACCCGAGTGGGGGAAATGAGGGGTACAAGTTCTTTGTCTTTTTTTAATGCCCCATACCCAATGACAATTGATTAATAATATAAGAAAGCGCTTCACACTTCTTAAATAATCATCTTTACTAAAACAATGGCGAGAGACTTACGGGGATTCATTAAAATTTTAGAAGAAAGGGGACAATTACGGCGTATTTCAGCTTTAGTTGACCCAAATTTAGAAATTGCTGAGATTTCCAACCGGATGCTACAAAAAGGTGGCCCAGGGTTGTTGTTTGAAAACGTCAAAGGCGCTTCCTTCCCGGTGGCGGTAAATTTGATGGGAACTGTAGAACGGATTTGCTGGGCGATGAATATGCAGCATCCAGAGGAGTTGGAAACTCTGGGGAAAAAATTGAGTATGCTGCAACAACCAAAGCCGCCGAAGAAGATTTCCCAAGCGATAGATTTTGGTAAGGTGCTGTTTGATGTGGTGAAAGCAAAACCAGGGTGGGACTTTTTCCCAGCTTGTCAGCAAGTGGTGCTTCAAGGTGATGATTTAGATTTAAACAAGTTACCCTTGATACGCCCTTATGTTGGTGATGCTGGCAAGATTATCACGCTGGGGCTGGTGATTACCAAAGATTGTGAGACGGGTACACCAAATGTCGGGGTGTATCGTTTGCAACTGCAATCTAAGAATACGATGACAGTTCACTGGTTATCGGTGCGGGGTGGGGCGAGGCATTTGCGAAAAGCAGCCGAACGTGGGAAGAAATTAGAAGTTGCGATCGCACTTGGTGTAGATCCTTTAATTATCATGGCAGCAGCTACGCCCATACCTATAGATTTATCAGAATGGCTGTTTGCTGGACTCTATGGTGGTTCGGGTGTGCAGTTGGCGAAATGTAAAACTGTAGATTTAGAAGTTCCCGCAGATTCCGAATTTGTCATCGAAGGGACGATTACACCGGGGGAAGTCTTACCAGATGGCCCTTTTGGAGATCACATGGGTTATTACGGTGGCGTGGAAGATTCGCCGTTGATTCGCTTTGAGTGTATGACGCACCGGAAAAATCCGATTTATTTAACAACATTTAGCGGTCGTCCACCTAAAGAAGAGGCGATGATGGCGATCGCACTAAATCGCATTTATACGCCCATATTGCGGCAACAAGTATCAGAAATTGTCGATTTCTTCCTACCAATGGAAGCTTTGAGTTACAAAGCCGCAATTATTTCTATAGATAAAGCATACCCAGGACAAGCAAGACGGGCAGCTTTAGCGTTTTGGAGTGCTTTACCACAATTTACATACACAAAATTTGTAATTGTTGTGGATAAAGACATAAATATTCGTGATCCGCGTCAAGTTGTATGGGCAATTAGTTCCAAAGTTGACCCAGTGCGGGATGTATTCATTTTGCCAAATACACCTTTTGATACGTTGGATTTTGCTAGTGAGAAGATTGGCTTAGGTGGACGCATGGGAATTGATGCAACCACAAAAATTCCGCCCGAAACAAACCATGAATGGGGTTCGCCTTTGGAATCTGATCCAGATGTGGCGGCGATGGTAGAAAGGCGATGGGCAGAGTATGGTTTAGCAGAATTGCAGTTAGGAGAAGTAGACCCAAATTTGTTTGGCTACGATATGAGGTAATATTTTGGAGCGCTGCGCCGTACTCTCACCGATAACGCACCCTACATTTAAAGTTCTTAACTGGTAAATTTCCCATTTAGTTGCTATTGTTATGCCTTCTCCATTTCCAGGAATGAACCCATATTTAGAAGATCCTGCATTATGGCAAAAAGTTCATAAGCGCTTGATAGTAGCGATCGCAGACTCGTTATCTCCTCTACTACGTCCTAAATATATAGTGGACATCGAAGAACGAGTGTATCAAACAAGTGGGGAAGACGCTCTCTTGGTGGGTATTCCTGATGTAGCGGTGCAGCGTCAAAAAAGTGTAATAAACTCAGAAACAGCGAATGTTGCGATCGTCTCACCTCCAGTTGAAGCTATGACAGTAACAGTTCCTATGCTCGAAACTGTTAGGGAAAGTTATTTGGAGGTGCGAGAGGTAGCGACAAGAGAAGTAGTGACAGTGATTGAAGTCTTATCCCCCAAGAATAAACGCCCTGGAGAAGGACGGCGCGTATACGAGAGGAAGCGCCAGCGAGTACTGGGAAGCTTTACTAATCTAGTTGAAATTGATTTGCTGCGTGACGGTAAACCAATGCTAGTTTTCGGGGATGGTACGCAAAATGATTATCGAATTTTAGTTTGTCGGGGTAAAAATCTTCCCCAAGCTGATTTATATGCCTTTAATTTGCAAGATGTAATTCCTTCATTTCCCTTGCCTTTGCGAACTGGTGATAGTGAACCGTTGGTAGATTTGCAGAGTTTATTAGCTGGAATTTATGATCGTGCAAGTTATGATTTGGTAATAAATTACAGTCAAGAGCCAGCATTACAATTGTCAGAACAGAATGCTGTTTGGGTAGACGCATTGTTGCGGGATAAAGGACTGCGTTAAAAAAGAAAATAGGAGTTAAATAAATGCCTTCTATCTTTCATGGAATGAACCCCTATTTAGAACATCCTGAATTATTTCCAGGATTACATCACTTGCTAATTAGTGAAATTGCCAGGTTTTTATCTCCCCAACTGCGTCCTAAATATCGAGTTGCTGTAGAGGTGCGGATGTATGAAACTACTGATGAGAATTCCCTGCTTGTTGGCATTCCCGATGTGATTGTAAAAAGTCGGCAGACTGTAACTGATTCTACAAATACAAATGTAGCAGTAGCCGCGCTGACATCTAAACCTATAAAAGTCAAGATTCCGATGCCAGTAACTATCAGAGAAGGATATTTAGAAGTACGAGAAGTAGGAACAGAGGCATTAGTTACTACTATTGAAATTCTATCTCCTACGAATAAACGTCCGGGTAAAGGACGGCAGACATATCAAGATAAACGTGAACAAGTATTAGCTAGTCGTACCAATTTAGTCGAGATTGATTTATTACGTAAAGGCGAATCAATGCCAATGATGGGCAATGATATTCAGAGTCACTATCGAATTTTAGTTTGTCGTGGCGATCGCCGTCCTTATGCTGACTTATATGCTTTTAATTTACCAGATATAATTCCACCTTTTCCCATGCCTTTGCGTTCTGGAGATGGGGAACCAGTTATAGATTTGCAGACATTGTTAAATGAGGTATATGAGATTTATGGTTATGATTTGGTAATAGATTACAGTCAACAGCCAGTACCAGCGTTATCAGAAGCCGATGCAGCTTGGGCGGATGCACTGTTGCATGAGCAAAAGTTACGATAGTGCGATCGTTTATAAGAATTTGAGATTTATGTTCGTTAATTGGGAATACTAACTTTGGATTCCTAATTAGATAAAATCAAATTCTCCCAAAATGGACTGGATAACTACACTTAGGGCACAACAAGCTGACTTTATCGAAAGACTAAAATCTGGTTGCTTATTATATTGTGATAAAGAAGGTCAACACAGTGAATTAACTGTCATCTCTGGGGATAGATTAGAGAGACTACGGCATTTTTGCTGGCAGATGGCTGAAAAGTATAAGAAAACCTCTTCAGTCCGTGATGTTTTTATTAATAACTTAAAAGGAAAACTTGGTGAAGAAGTTGTCAAAGACCGTTTAGGGAAATTAGTGACAGAAATTGATTATGAAAAAAAACTTAGTGGGGATGGCAAAGTAGATTTTACCCTAAATTGTAACCCATCTGTGGGTATTCAAGTAAAAGCTCGTCATGGCAGTATTGACACGGTGAAATGGTGGATTAGCAAAGAGGAAATTGATAAAAATACTATTTTAGTGTGTATTTTAATTCAAGAATCAGTCAATGAAGCGCAGCCTAAGTATAATCTTGTATCGGCTGGCTTTTTGCCTACCAGTATGATTGATATTACTAATGGTACAGCTTCATTAGGGATAGATGCATTGCTATATATTAGTGGTTTACACAGCTATATATCAAGCTTGAATTCTCCTAAAGATAAAGTTCTTTTGGCAGACAATAAAATCGCAAAAGACAAAATTGAATATGAGCAGAATGAGCATAAAAAAGATATCAATATAAAATATATACAACATCAGACTATTAACTTAATAATTGATTATTTCCTACTTGGCAATTTATGTCTAGAACAAGATGATTATCAAGGTGCATTAATTAACTATAATCAAGTTTTACAACTTAATCCAAATATAGCTGATGCTTATCTAGTCCGTGCTTTTACTCGTTGTCAGTTAGGGGATATTCAAGGTGCTAAAGGAGATTTTGAACAGGCAATTTTAATTAATCCGGTTGATGCTCAATTGTACTTGAATAGAGGAAAATTTCACTATAATATAGGAAACATTAATAATGCTATTGAAGATTACAATCAGTGCATAAAAATTGATAATCATAATTTCTATGCTTTTTTCATGCGTGGCAAAATATATCATGAAATAGGAAATAAAAAAGCAGCTATTGAAGATTATACTCAGTCACTAATAATTAATATTAAATCGGCTGAAGCTTACTTTAATCGAGGTTTGTTGTATTATCAGACTAGAGATACACAGAAGGCAATTGAAGATTTTACTCAAGCAATAAACATTGACAATAATAAAATTGAAGCTTACTTTTGGCGTGGAATTGCTCGTTATGATAGACGAATAGATAAAGGAGCTATTATAGACTTTACTCAAGTAATAAAGCTAGACCCAAATCAAGCTTCAGCGTATGTGAGGAGAGGTATTGTTTTTGATGAGATAAGGGAATACGAGAAGGCCATTGAGGATTTTGATTCAGCACTCATAATTAATCCTAACTTTGCCGAAGCATATGAAAATCGAGGGGCTACTTATCGTCAGTTAGGGCATATGCCATATACAATTAGAGATTTGCAAAAAGCTGCTAATTTTTACGACAAACAAGGTAAGGACGAAGCTTATCAAAGAGTACTAGATATGCTTAGGCAAGTTTATGAATTACAAAATTTTCTATAATTAATCATTACAGTTGTGAACGCCTGTAAGATTTGCGATCGCACTCCCGTTATAAAATTCAACTTAAAGCCAAAATTCCCAAGCTAACTCCCTCACTTGTCTCATCCGCTCAAAATCGCTGTCTTGTGAAACGATGGTCAAATGATGACGCAAAGCGATCGCAGCAATCCACAAATCGTTGTCACTAATCCCTAGTTGTTCGATTGTGGTTTTTCTGCGCTTATTTCTTTCCTTCGGGCCAAAATGAGCAATGATATCCGCTTTAAATTCACCATAGATATCGGCGGTTTCTTCATCTACAAAATATAAGCCGATATCTTTCAAAAATTCTTTGACACGCGCCAGATTCGCCGACCTTTGTTCTGAATTCTGTGCCATAAAAATCAACTCTCCACGGGTGATAACACTGGTGGTTATCAGTGATTCACCCACTTTGGTTACTCGGCGCAGTATGTCAAGGTTTCCGAAAATTATGGCACTACAATGATTAGTGTCGAACAGGTACAAACTCAAAACTCCAATTGGGAGCGGGATTCGTAAACTAAGCGCAAACATTCCTCAAAATCATCGCCTTCCCATGTACCAGCGTGTCTGAGTAGAGAGCGACCTGAAGCTGGGCGAAACGGTGGGGTAGGAAGCAAAGATGATTCTGATTCATCAGGAACAATAATTACACGAACCTTATGTCCAGTGAGTTCTGCGCTGTGGGTAACAATTTCTTCCCAAGTTCCTTCTAGTTCTAATGGTTGCGATGTCATGATGTTTCCTTCAGAACTCTGGAGTATCTTATCTAGTCTATCTCAAAGAATGCGAGACGCTACGCATATCTTGCTTCTCCGTAGGGGTACAACAGGCTACGTCTACGCACTTTTATACCCTTCACTAGCAATCAAAACTCTGGCATAATCAGACATGCCGCACCTAAAAAACTAATGTAAATCTTGCCAATGTCCAACGATGAATATGACAGTCCGTGGAAAGAAGCTATAGAAACCTACTTTCAAGAGTGCATAGAATTTTTCTTTCCTGTAGCTGCGGAGGGAATAGACTGGAAGCGAGGCTATACTTTTCTGGACAAAGAGTTACAGCAAGTCATTCGAGATGCAGAATTGGGGCAAAGATTCGTTGATAAACTCGTTCAAGTCTGGCGACGTAATGGCGAAGAAAGGTGGGTATTAGTCCATCTGGAAGTTCAAAGTTATGAAGAAAGCAACTTTGCCCAGCGAATGTATGTCTACCACTACCGACTCTTTGACCGTTACAATCGGTCTATAGCTAGTCTAGCCATCTTAGGTGACGATCGCCCCACATGGAAACCAAATCAGTTTAGCGATGAATTATGGGGTTGCGAAGTCAAGTTCAAGTTTCCCATTGTCAAACTACTTGAATATAGCCAACAATGGGGAGAATTAGAAGCAAGTTCTAACCCATTTGCTACAGTAGTTATGGCTCATTTGAAGGCAAAGGAAACACGTCAAGATAACCGAAGCCGCAAACGGTGGAAACTTGATTTAACGAAACGACTCTACGAAAAAGGTTATCAGCGCGAAGATATCATCAACCTATTTCGATTTATCGACTGGGTGATGAAATTACCTGAAGAATTAGAGAATAGTTTTTGGCAAGAAGTAACTCAATATGAGGATGAAAAGAAAATGCCGTATATTACCAGCATAGAAAGAAGGGGTATGAGAGGAGGGTTACTTCAAGGCATTGAAATCGCTTTGGAATTAAAATTTGGTAGTCAGGGGCTAACAATATTACCAGAGATTATCCAGATCCAGAACGTAGAGATATTAAAAACTGTTCTCACCAGTATCAAAACTGTGAATACTCTAGAAGAACTCCGGCAAGTCTATCAATAATTTACGACTCAAATTCGACTGTAAAATGACTGCCGATATTAAAAAAATCGAGTGTATGGGTGATATGATTACAAAAGAATTAGATAAAAATTTTTGGCAATAAATAACTCACTATGAAGAATAAAATGTCGTATATTAGCAGCGTAGAAAGAAGGGCTATTGAAAAAGGTATTGAAGAGGGAAAAATAGAAGGACTCATTGAAAGTCTTGAAGTCTGTTTAGAACTGAAATTTGGCAGCGAAGGTTTAACAATATTACCAGAGATTGCCCAAATACAGAACGTAGAGATATTAAGGGCTATTCTCACCAGTATCAAAACTGTGAATAATGTAGAATAACTCCGGCAAATCTATCAATAAATCACTACTCATACTCGACTGTAAAAAGCAGCGAGGTCTGAGACACAATGCTATGTCTTAATACACCCTCAGTCTCTGGTAATTTTAAAATATTAAGTTAAATTAAGAATTATTGCAAAAGAATAAACAATTTTTGGGAATATCACCCAAGCTAATTAAAAGGTTTACGACAACTGGATATTTTAATAGAATAATCTCATCAAAAGATTCGCAGAAATATAAATGGACTGGATTACACTACTGCGATCGCTACAGTCTGATTTTATTAAAAGGTTAACATCTGGTTGTCTGCTTCATTGCGAAACAGAAGGTCAATATAGTGAATTAACTATCATCTCTGGAGAGAGATTAAAGGCACTACGGGCATTTTGCTGGCAGATGGCTGAGAAATATAAGCGTGTTTTGCCAGTGCGTGATGTTTTTATCAGCTATCTTAAAGGAAAATTGGGTGAGGAAGTTGTCAAAGAACGTTTAGCTGGTTTTATTACCGAAGTTGATTATGAAAAGCGCTTTGGCGGCGATGGTAATATAGATTTTACCTTGACTTCTGACCCATCTATTGGTATTGAAGTTAAATCTCGTCATGGTAGTATTGATAGAGTTAGGTGGTCAGTTAGTTCTGAAGAAGTGGAAAAAAATGCAGTTGTAGTTTGCATTTTGATTCAAGAGGATGTGAGTGAAGCACAATCTGAGTACCATCTTTTTTTGGCTGGTTTTCTTCCAACCCGGATGATTAAGTTGAAGACTGGTAAAATTTCATTTGGGATAGATCAATTACTCTATGGTGGTGGTTTATGGTGCTATCTAGAACAGGTACAAACTTCTATTAATAATTCTAGGCAACAACCACCAATTTATAAATATCTTCCAAAGCAGGAAACGCCACCTCAGCCAACTAATAATCAGTTAATAAAATCTTCCTCTCAACCTAATATAGAGAATTATTTACATTATCGTGATGAAGATTTAAATTTACTTTCCGCCCGATTAGGTGATGAATCTTTCGAGAAAGGAGAATATACAAATGCGATCGCTAGCTATAATCAAGCATTAAAAGTTAATTCTAGCGATACTGATTTATATTATAAACGAGGATTAGCTCACTATCAAATAGGCGATTATGTAACTGCGATCGCAGATTACTCTCAAGCAATCCAAATGAATCTTCATGATGCTAAATCTTACAATAAACGAGGTTTAGCTCTATATCAAATAGGGCGATTAGAAGAAGCAATTAATGATTATACCCAGGCGATCAGAATTAATCCTAATGTTGCCGTAGCTTACAAAAACCGTGCTGAAGCTCGTTCTCATATAGGAGATAATCAAGGAGCAATTGAGGATTATACCCAGGCTATTAAAATTAATCCCGATTATGCTGATACTTACAAAAATCGTGGAATTGCTCGTTATTTATTAGGAACTCAACCAGGATTTACCCAAGCAATCAAGATTAATCCTCAAGATGCTGTAGCTTATAAAAATCGCGGTAATGCTCGTTCCGATTTAGGTGATTTTGAAGGAGCAGTTGAAGATTATACTCAAGCAATACAGATTAATTCTAATTATCCAGATGCTTATTACAACCGTGGTAATGCTCGTTCAGATTTAGGTGATTTTGAAGGAGCGATCGCAGATTATACTCAGACAATACAGATTAATTCAAATTATGCAGATGCTTATTACAACCGTGGCAATATCTATTTAGAAATGGGAGATAAACAGCGAGCAATTGAAGATTTTCAAAAAGCGGCAGATATTTATCGTCAAGAAGGTAAGCTAGAAGCACTCAAAGATACAAAAAACAAAATATTAGATTTAAAAATAGAAGAATCATTAGATATTTTAAACTTTTAAAAACTCACTCAATTCGGATAAATAGCAATTTACAGCTACGCTAAACTCATAACAATAACCTTGATTAAGCGTCTATAGTCATGTCCCTAGCCAAAGATTTTGAGATTTCTGAAGATATTATTATTCCACCTACTGACTTATGGAGTGATGAACCACCCTTGGAAAGTGACTTGCACCGACAGCAAATGCAGCTATTAATAGAATCTTTAGAACACTTCTGGAATGAACGTAATGATTTCTATGCCAGTGGCAATTTAACAATTTTTTACAATCAAGAACAAATCAAATCACGCGATTTTCGCGGGCCAGATTTTTTCGTAGTGTTGGGTTGTGAACGTAAACCCCGCAAAAGTTGGGTAGTTTGGGGAGAAGGTGGCAAAACTCCCAATGTCATTGTAGAAATCCTCTCTGACAGCACAGCTAATGTAGATAGAGGACTGAAAAAACAAATCTACCAAAATATCTTTCGTACACCCGATTATTTCTGGTTTGACCCCGAAAGTTTGGAATTTATCGGATTTCATCTAATTGATGGTCAATACCAACCGCTAGAAGCAAATCCCCAAGGGTGGCTGTGGAGTCAGCAGTTACAGCTATATTTGAGCATATATGAGCAAAAACTGCGTTTCTTTACTGTTGAGGGTGAGTTGATTCTAACAGCAGCAGAATATGAAAAGAGACAGAAAGAATTAGCCCAACACCAAGTAGAGTCGGAACGTCAGCAAAAAGAATTAGCTCAGGAAAGGGCTGAAGCTTTGGCTGCACAACTTAGAGCTTTGGGAATTCAACCAGATGCTTAGTTTAAATCTTTGACTATTGTCACTTGCAAATTATCAGAGGTAGGTAGTAAAAATGAACGATAAAAAAATACTAGAGCGGATTAAGTTTGACAAAAATATTTTGGCTGGTAAACCAATTATTCGGGGACTAAGAATACCAGTAGCAATGATTTTAGAATTACTAGCCAAGGGTTCTACTAATCAAGAAATTCTTGAAGATTACCCAGAATTAGAACTAGAAGATATACAAGCAGCCTTATTTTATGCTTATTATCTTGTTTCTCAAGAAGAGGTTTTAGACAGAGTGACTACGCTTTAGACCATATATGAAATTTTTAATCGATGTCAATGCTAGTCGCGCCTTGGGTAATTGGTTGCAAGACATCGGTCATGAAGTGGTTTATGTAAGTGACACTGACCCCGAAATGAGAGACGAGCATATTTTAGAATGGGCAGTTATGGAACAAAGAATTATTATGACTACAGATAATGACTTTGAACAAATGATTTGGCAGCAAAGAAAGCGTCATTGTGGAGTTTTACGTTTAGAAAATTTACCTCGTGAAGCGAGGAAAGTGTTATTAATAGACGCTTTAAAGTTACATAGCGAAGATTTACTTAATGGCAGAATCGTGATTGCTATGAAAAATAAGTTTCGGATTCGTCAGGCTAATTTTGAATAGGTTGCTTAAGAATATTTTAATTTATGAGATGAGAATGAAATAGCCTTGCCTTAAATCTTTGGTATTTGTTCATCTGTAAAATGCGTAATTTGATATTCAAAAATGGGTATTACAAATAAGTATCCATAGATGGAATAGGTTTGTAATGATGATTTTAAGCTTCAGAAATATCAGTGCTGTGTGTGTCGTATTTTTATTAGCCAGCGCTAGCAGTTTTCATAAGTCAGCTATAGCCAATACCAACAATCAGTTGCAACTGATAGCACAGCAGAGTAAAACCCAGCCACACCCAGTTTTTAAGTCAATTCTACCCAAATTAAAGCAAAAAACTCAGATTCGGATTCTGTTGCCGAAATTTATTCCTGAGTCGGATGGCGAAAACCCAATTTACGCAATTATAGAAACTGCCACGCAAAAAAGGTACGATATCTTACTGGGTTTTAGTCCCGCCTGTACTGGTGGAACTGCGTGTCGTTTGGGTGTACTTTCGGCTGAAGCAGTAACCCGCAAAACACCCCGCCTCATTGGTAAACGTGTATCCTTAGCTAAATCCATCACTGGCTATTTTGTAGATTTTACTTGTGGCGCGAATTGTTCAGATGCTACCTTGACTTGGCGACAACAGGGTGTGCAATATACTGTTGGGTTGAAAGCTGGCGATCGCACCTCTCTAGTAAAAATGGCTAATTCTACCATCAATCCCTAAATATCAGGGACTTAGCCAGAATATCTGCCCTAACCCTCTAAAAAAGTGGGTTTTTGAGTTTGGCACAAGCTTTTACTTCATATTATTAAGAGTTACGTGCTTATGACTTATCAGGCATTATTTAATGCATGTATACCTTTCTGGTTGGAATGAATATGAATCCTTACCTGATAAATACCCAAAATCAGCCTAGCAAAATAGTTTTATCTAACTTTGGTTAGAGGATTAAGTCTTAGAACTTATCACAATGATGTATGTATACGAATGGTATTTACAATAAGCTCAAATAACCAATTTTTAGAAGCATTGCGATCGCTATTGTTTTTCATCCTGCCATCAAGGTATGAAAGGAAGTAGGCACAATGTCAATAACAGATTTACAACTCGATTAATCAATTAAATCTTTATTCTGGGGAATAATCATGTTAGATATCGATGAAATGGGCACAAAAGAGATGCATGATCTCTTGCAGAAAGTAGGACATGGGCACTTAGGTTGTGCACTTGAAGGACATCCCTATGTTGTGCCTATGCACTATTATTTTGAAGAGCCAAACATCTACATCTTCACCACGGTTGGAATGAAGACCAAATATATGGACGCGAATCCAGAAGTATGTTTACAAGTTGAAGAAGTCCACGATCTAAAACATTGGCGCAGCGTTACTGTGACGGGTCGAGCCGAACACATCACAGAGCAGCAAGACATCGATCGCGTCATGCAATTTGTCAAAACGCAAAATCCAACGCTTTCGCCCGCTATTAATCGAACCTGGATTGATGCCTGGGGTCGTGCGGAAGTCATGGCGCTCTACCGTATCCATCCCAGTGAGATGAGTGGACGAACCACTGATGGAGCCAGCAGTCAGTGAGAGCTATTTGTCAGGGAAAATCGCAAAAATATCAATAAATCTCATCATCTTGCTGGATTATTGGTTGATTATGCTGATGAAATTTATTTTGCAGATGGGAAACTCTAATTGCATCAGTAATAAATAATCAATCATGAAGGTCAATCTCATAATCGATTTTTTCCTATTTATTACTACTGAATTAGGACTTACGCAAACAATAGCCAAAAAGAATGATTTTTAGGTAGGGGCAATTCATGAATTGCCCCTACAGCGTGTGTTTTGCGTAAGTCCTATGAATTATTTCATACATAAAAAGCCCCCTCTTTGGTTTCAAAGAGGGGGTTAAAGTAGGGTAAACTTTAAACTTAATATCCGCCTTCTTCTTCGTATTCTGGCTGTTTTTCCTTGACTTTCTTGGGAATATTCACGGGCTTCGGCGCATCTTCCCAAGCATCGCCCTCTACGTCGTCATAATCATCGTATTCCTCAACGTATGGCTTGCTGTAGGGCTGGGCTTCGTACTTTAGTGGCTGCGGTTGTTGATACCTATCGCTGCCCGTTGCCTCGCTCCAGTTATTTTCTTCCTCATCTTCTTCGTATTGAATAGATTCATACTGCCGCGCCTTCATGACTTGGCGCTGTGGTCTTTCTTCTTCCACATAGTCTTCATTCCATTCTTCTTCCCGCGCTACGGGTTCAGGGGCGCGAACTCTCTGTCTGGGTGACTGCAATGGCACTCCAGGAGGCAGTTGATTGGGTGGTGCAACTTGGCGTGGCGGAGTGTAGCCGTATTCTTCTTGTTCATCCCGCTCCCACGGCGCTTTGCCGATACCCAGGCGCTCTAGCAAACCAACTGTCAACTGGTTTACCCGTTCTTCGGCTCCCTCAAACACAATCAATCGATTGGGGCCAGTGCTGACGATATCATCGACTGAAAACTCGTAAGTACTCAGAAATTGGTCGGGAATTTGGGGCAATCCTAAAGAAGCAATGACTATAGAGTTAATCTTCCCGGTTTCGCCGTTGAACTTAAAGCCCCGCACTTTACCTAATACTTCGCCTGTCTCTGTAATTACTTCCCAGTTAATCAAATTACTGAGAGTTTCAACTTCGATATCTTCAATTGCATCTTCATTATCAACCAAAATGACATCACCAATTTGGCTGATGTTGTTGAGGTACATATAGCGCGGTATGCCCGAAATAGAGATCAGGCTGTCTCGCAAACCAAGAGCCACAACCTCTCGTTGATCAATATCAACCCAGACTTGACTGACGATGCCTAACCGCTTGCCGTTGTCGCGGGTAATCACCTGGGTATTTAATATATCGGAACGCCTAATTATCTGTTCAGAGGTCATTCTATACCGAGTCCTGATCTCGAATCCGGTTTATCTTTACACTATTATTAACTAAAAATCAAGCAGATGTATTGGATGATTGTAACTTAATCCCCAAAACTTGAGTGTAAGCTCCTCGTGCTTGAGTAACGCCAATTGTGCGTTCGGCTGATTCTATCATCGGACGACGCAAACTAACAACTATAAATTGCGCTTGTTGTGACTGTTGTTTAATCATTCTAGCTAATCGTTCTACGTTTGCCCCATCTAAAAACATATCTACTTCGTCAAAGGCGTAAAATGGCGATGGGCGATAGCGTTGCAGGGCAAAGATAAAGCTCAAGGCTGTAAGTGATTTTTCTCCTCCAGACATGGAAGCTAGGCGCTGTACTGGTTTACCTTTGGGGTGCGCGACTAAATTCAGTCCACTGTTAAAGATATCTTCGGGATTTTCGAGTTGTAGGTAGCCGTCGCCGTCGGAAAGAATGGCAAAAATAGATTGAAAGTTTTCATTGACAGCATCGAAAGCTTCTTTAAAGGCAAGTTGCCGCAATGTGGTAAAACTCTCAATTCGCAAAAGTAATTCGGTGCGTTCTCCTTCTAGCGTCTGTAATTTTTGTGTCAATTCTTGAAGGCGGTTGTGGGTGCGTTCGTATTCTTCCAACGCCAGCATATTCACTGGTTCCATTGCTTGCAAGCGTTTGGTAAGCGATCGCAATTCTTTCTGCAATTCTTCCAAATCTACCTGATCTGGAACTTCCGGCAAGGGATTCGGTAATTCTGCTCCCACATCCCGCAACTGATTTTGCAAAACAACAAGTTCCTCCCGCCGCTTCTCTTGGGTTTCTTGGAGTTTTTGGATTTCCCATTGCAATTGTTGTTGGCGCAGAAGATGCGATCGCAATTCCTGTTCTGTAGTGTCGCGTTTTTGTTTTTCTTCTCCCAAATTCTGCTCCAATTGACTCAGCGTGGCGCGGGTTTGGGCGATTAGAGTGCTGAGTTCTGAGTTCTGAGTGCTGAGGGAAGTTAGTTGATTTTGTCGTGCCTCTTGCTCACGATGATATTGGGTAATTCGCTCCTCCCCCTCTTGGGTTTTCTCTTGCAAACGTTGTTGCTGACTTTCCAAATTTTTTAATTTTTGTTCGGCTTCCCTTAACGCTGCCTCTCGTTGTTGCAATTGTTGCTCTTGAATTTTGATTGTTCCTTGGATTTGTTGCCATTCGCTGGGAGTTTGGGATGCTTCCAACTCAGCTAAAGCGTGTCGCAATTGTTGCAACTGAGTTTCTTGTCCTGGTAATTCCCGCTCCAAAATTTCTAATCGAGATTGAGCAGTAGCTAACTTTTCGCTGTTTTGGGCGAGTTGCGATCGCGTCCCCTCTAATTGCCCTGTTAAACTCTTAATATCTTTCTGCAACTGTTCCCTTTGCAACTGCTGTTCGCGCCGCGCCTGACGCGCTTCCGTCACTTCCTGCGTCAGTTTTTTTGTTCTGGTTGACAAAGTAGCGATCGCTTCAGTACAACGCTCTAAAACTCGCTCAATGTCCACCAAGCGACTTCTTAAAGCGATCGCTTCATCAGATTCCGCCGCTTCACCAGTACCAAACCGCAACGCCGAACGCTGAGTATTGCTACCACCAGTCATTGCACCACTGGTTTCTAACAATTCTCCGTCTAAGGTAACGATGCGGTAGAGTCCGATGTTTTTCCGCGCCGCCTCTAGGTTGGCAAATACCACCGTGTTACCGAAAACATAGCTAAATACATCTTTGTAACGGCGATCGCAATCGACTAAATTAACAGCATAGTTAACGAAACCGTTAGCAAAACGCAGCGTTGCATCTTGAGTAAATTTGGGAGCGTGAATTTTATTTAGGGGTAAAAAAGTCGCCCTTCCTGCACGTTTCTGTTTGAGCAGTTCAATCCCGGCTGCGGCGATGCTGTCATCTTCTACCACAATATGTCCCAAACGTCCACCACCGGACATTTCCAAGGCTAGCTGATGGCGGGGTTCCACTCTTCCCAACTGCACAACTAAGCCACAAAGTCCAGGCATTCCTGATTGCAAGATGACTTTACTAGCTTGGGTTCCTTGGACTTCTTGCTGTGCTTGCGTTTGCGCCTCTATTTTATCTAACTGGCGTTGTTTTTCCCGTTGTTCTAGCAAAAGCCGCTTTTGGGTTTCCTGTTGAATTAGCAATTCTTGTTCTGTAGCTGAGAGATTTTGGGCTAAATTTTGGATCGGTTCGCTAGAGGCGTTAAATTCTGTTTCAACTCGATTACACTCAGCTTGTTTTTCTGCTAGTAGCGGTTCGTCGCGTTCAATTAAATGGGTTTGCTCCTGGATAATTTGCTGGAACTGGTGATTGCGTTCCCTGAGTTGTGCTTGTTCTGTACGTTGGGGTTCTAGAGTTTGCAGCAGAGTTTCAATTTGACGGTTAAATGCTGTTTGTTGCTGCACCCACGCTTCCGAAGCCGAGGCAATTTCTGCTGCTGCTTCGCGGGAACTTTGTAGCGTTTGCTGTGCTTCATTTCTTTGTTGCTGGGAAAACGCGATGAATCGCGTCTCTACAAGCTGGGTTTCGGCACTTTGTTCTAGGGAATGACGGTGTTGTTGAATCTCTTGCTGAGTTTGAGCCAGACGTTTGGCAGTTTCTTGAGAAGCTGTTTCTAATTCCGTTAACTGACGCTGGAGTTGTTTACGTTCTGCTTCTTGGGTAGCGAGGGTAGATTGTACCGCCAAAAGTTCATCTTCTCCCAATGCTTTGACATGAGCATTGAGTTGTTCCAGTTGATCCGTTTTTTGGACGATTTCGGAATTTAGGTTTGTGAGCTGGGTAGTAAGTTCACCAGAATTGCGATCGCCACTTTGAATTTCGTTAACTAACTTTTCTTGTTGTGCTTGTAGCGATCGCCATGATAAAACAGCTTCCCAAGATTGCTTTGCCAGAAATTCCGTGCGAAGCTTTTGATATTTCTCAGCCTTCGCACGATCTTGAGAAAGGCGATCGCGCTGTGCAGTTAATTCCGTCTCAATAATCCGACAGCTATCTTCCTTTTCCTTCACCTCATCTAAAGTTGATTTAGCTTGGATAATCTTGCGATCGAACGCCGCCACCCCAGCCAACTCATCAATAATTTCCCGACGTTCCCGCGTATTCATTGAAATAATGCTGGTGACATCCCCTTGCAGCACCACATTGTAGCCTTCAGGATAAACCCGCAGCTTACTTAGTTGCTCATGCAACTCCGTCAGCGTACAAGCTTCACCATTCATATAGTAATTCGATGTATAAGTCCCTTGGTGAGTAACTCGCAGCCTTCTAGTGACACTCCATTCAGTTGGGGAATGGGGAGTAGGGAGTGGGGAGTGGGAATTCTCCTGATCTTCCTCCCTCTGCGCCTCTGCGCCTCTGCGTGACACATCATCCGACAAATCAAACGTTACCGTCACGCTAGCCTCAATAGAAGCCCGTCCCTTAGCCGTTTGAGTATTATTTACCAAATCCGGTAAGCGATCGGCTCGCATTCCCTTAGAACTGGAGAGTCCCAAACAAAACAGCAGTGCATCTAAAATATTCGATTTACCCGAACCATTTGGCCCAGAAATGACAGTACACCCCGGTAGCAGAGGGACTGAGGTAGTGCCGCCGAAGGATTTAAAGTTCGTAAGTTCCACGCGCTTGATGTGCACCATAAACGCTGGTTAACTGGGCTAATGAAGAACAAGTGTATCAACTAATTGAAGATTGGCAAGAGGGTAAGGGGGAGGAATTCAGGATTATCGAACCGCAGAGGCGCAGAGAACGCAGAGGGGGGAAGGAGAATCGTGGTTCCGAGAACACTGATTCCAGTCTCATTATTTATTGCAACAGTATTTTACAAGTATGTAAGATGATTTTAGGGGTAGATATAATAATCAGCTAAATTATGCAACTAGAAGATTACTTCGATTTTCAGCGTCCTGATGATATTCGACTCAAAGGTACAAGAGTAGGAATTGAAACCATACTCTATGATTTCATCCATCGCGCTCGAACTCCAGAAGAAATTTCCCAAAGTTATCCATCAGTAACTTTAGAGCAAGTATATGCAACTATTCTCTATTACCTGCATAACAAAGAAGCAGTCAGTGCTTACATAGCTGATTGGCTAGAACATAGTCATCGAATGCGAGAAGAACAGCGACGTAATCCACCGCCAGTTGTAATCAAATTGCTAAAACTGAAAGCTGAAAGAGAAGCGATGAAAAAAGTACATGACTCTCAAATATCTTCTTGATGAAAATGTTGATAAAGTCTACAATCGACAATTTGTTCACCGCAACCCTACCTTAATGATGTGGGTAGTTGGTGATCCTGGCGCTCCTCCCAGAGGCACACTAGATCCAGAAATATTATACTGGTGTGAGGAACATAACTTTCTTTTAGTCACAAATAACCGTACATCTATGCCTGGACATTTAGCTGAACATATCGCCCAAGGGCGTAATATACCAGGTCTTTTTATTTTGAATGATAAATTAACCATCGGTCAAACTATTGATGAATTAAGTTTAATTGCTCAAGCATCTTTTAATGATGAATATCAAAACCGAATTATTCACTTACCACTGCTTCAATAGCGATAATATAATCTTGTGTAGTTATTTTTATAAAGACTATAAAGGAGTAAATTCATGACTACTACTTTAGACGCAAGAAATCTTAGCCTGGAAGACGTTCAACACTTACTGAAATTTGAAGAACAGTTAAATGGCTCAATTACACCATTACTAGGACTGGAATCACTCACAGACTTTGAACAACAAGAACTGTCACAAATACGCAATCTATTTCGTAGTTACTATGCAGCAGGTAAAATCTCGGAAGGGCAAATAAAATTTCTCTTCCTTGCACCATTAATGAAGTTAGCTGGCTTTTATAATTCCAGTATTAAAATTACTTTAGAAGAAAATATTGTTGGTATTTCCGTCGAAGATGAAGATACAAACATCAAAGGACGGATGGATATTTTAGCTATTAATAAGACTCAGGGAAGAGTAGTAACTACGCCCTTTTGGATTTTAGTGATTGAATCTAAAAATAGTAGTTTTAATGCCTCAGAGGGTTTGCCACAATTGCTTACCTATGCCTACAAAAGTCTAGAAAATCAAACATCAGTTTGGGGTGTGACTACCAATGGAATGGATTATCAGTTTGTCTATATACAGCAAGGAAATCCCCCTATTTACCAATTATTGCCAAAACTAGATATAACTCGCTCTGAATCTTCAATCGAGTTGTTGCAAGTCCTCAAATCAATATGCCAGTTGTAAGGCGTTTTCTCCCTTATTTAAGCAAAAAAACAGGGCTTACGCAGACGTAAATCCTGTTTATCTTTACATGACGATGTAAGCTGATTTAGCTATTGCACTGTTAACTGAGAGCTTCAGTTATTCTTTCATAGCTTTTTTACAGCTTCAACTTTTGCTTCCACCTTCACCATCTTTACACCTTGAACTTCCTTAGCCAAGGTTTCAGCTTTCTGGAGTTCTTCAACAGAAGCCACTGTGCCTTTGAGGATAATTTCATCCTCTTTATTTTCAACTTCTAACTTATTTCCTGGTAAGCCTTTATTCAACTTTTTACTAACTTCAGTTTTTAAGTCGCCATTGGCTTTTGTTACTGCTATTTTTTCAGCATCGGTTTTAACTTTAGTGTTGCTATTAACAGCTGAAGGAGTAGTTTTATCCGCAGTTTGATTTGTCTGCGAAGCTGGCTTTGCTGGCGCTTGAGCGGCTTCATTAGTGCTAGGAGTATCCAAACCAGTTTTAGGAGCCTCTTGACAGCCAAAAGTACCAACTACCAAAATACTGCTAACTAGCAATGGAATTAGCTTTTTCATTATCTATCTCCGAATTGAATACTTGAAGCGATTAATTGAGGTGTGTGTCACGGTGAGGAGCAAATGTTAAAAAAAATTAAATGTAAAGCAGCAAAAGTGCTGAACAAAGCACTGAGGTTACTGAAAATTGAAACCTGGACGATTTTTTGAGGCTAAGATTTTGCAGCCAGTTTTGAGAAGCGTCAATTCAATTTTCCTAACAACTGCTAATCAGTATAACTCTGCATAGAGTCTGTGCCTTTTTGCCAATTTGATGTAGATGCTAAGTAGCTATATTTAAGGTTAGACTATGCTGCCCTACAGTCGTCATTCGATGTTATCAGATTTGAGTCAGTTTGGCGATTGAAACTCAAAACTTCAGCGTTTTTACAATTCTGTGCAAACAAATTGACCAACAAAATGTTACTTTAGAAAACTATGGCTTGCTTACAATGCCCTAAATACTAGAAAATATTAGCCAATGCCGTACCTTACTTCCGCCAGCGAAATTAGTGCTACTGTCGCTGAATATACCAATGCTAAAACGTTGTGGATAGATACAGAAGTGGCTGACTATAAAAGTCGTAATCCCCGACTATCGCTGATTCAGGTATTAGATAATCCTAAAGATATGAGTGGCGATCGCGTCTATCTTTTAGATGTCCTAGATCATCCTGATATTATAGCTGAATTTATTGAAAAAATCATGGTAAATTCTACAATTGAAAAAGTGTTTCACAATGCTAGTTATGACGTAAAATTTCTCGGTAACAAGAAAGCCAAAAATATTACTTGCACTTTGGAAATGTCCAAAAAAATTCCTTACTATCTTTTGCCATTACCTAACTACCAACTTAAGACTATAGCTACAGCACTTTGTAGCTTTAACAATATTGACAAACAAGAACAAAAAAGCAATTGGGGAAAACGTCCCCTAACTGAAGAACAGATAGAGTATGCTTACCTAGACTGTATTTATCTTGCTCAAATCCACTTAAATTTGTTAGGGTTACAAACCCAAGCTAGTCCCGATGCCGCAACGGAAAATTTAATCTCACTAAGTGCCAGATACTCACAACTTGAGCAGCAATGGAAGTTGTTGAATTCAGAATTTGAGCATTTGCAAGAACGCATAAAAAAAGCCATGCAAGCTCAAAATATATCGGAAACTTCTGATTACAAGCTGACTAGTTATGAGCGCACTACAGTTAAAGTTAATTTTCCAGAATTGGCAAGGTTAGCACAAACTCAAGGTATTAATTTAGATTTTCCGATCACATTAACTCAGAAACTCCAAAAAGATTTAGGGCAAAATCTGGAACAACTATCTGTAGATATTGAAAAAAACACCTCTTGGCGGCTAACTCCCAAAACTCAAGTGAGTGAAACTGAGGATGAGTAAATTGTTCACATCGCTACAAATGCCAGAATTTATAGAGTTATGGTTTAGAAGAAATCTTAATATTTTAAATATGTTTTTTCAAAAAGTATCCTAACAAACATTATAAACAGTGGTTTCTTTTTCAGGAATCCATTACTAAGAGTCGATTTATAAAGTAAATCTTAAGAAAGAGCAAAAATTACGAGTTTTATAGATGTTTTTTAATTGTTCCTATACATAACCATTAAATAAAACTATTGAATATTAGGTAAATTAGTCAATTGATTTTACACTTATATCAAAGGTGAGAGTAATTATTGAGTTAAAGAATTAAAATCTAGATTTTGGTAGTAATTTTGTTCAGGCGTTATGGCAGTTTATATTAACTTATGAAACGGCGTTTATTTGGGCAAAAGCGAACAAGGGTAAATACTTTATTTACCATAGCTATTTTTACTACATTGACTGCAATTAGCAGTGTTTCTTGTAGTAGTAATGACAATGTATTGGTGACAGAAATAGGAGTCAGTCCACCTAGCCGTAGTTCAGCGACAACATCGAAGGGTGGGGAGTTCTATATTCAGGGAAAGAATCAGCATTTAAACGGCGATTTACAAGCTGCGATCGCTTCATATAATAAGGCAATTGCTCAAAATTCTCAATATGGCGCTGCCTACAACGGCCGGGGATTAGCCTACTTTGATTTGGGAGACAAAGAAAAAGCGATCGCAGATTACAATCAAGCACTTCGCATCAACTCCAACGATGCCGAAGCCTACAATAACCTGGGGAATGCCCGCGCCTCACTAGGCGGCAACAGAGAAGCAGTTAAAGATTACAGTGAAGCGATTCGCCTGAATCCCAACTATGCCGAAGCCTACAATAATCGCGGCAATGCCCACGCCTCACTAGGAGAAAAAAGAAGGGCGCTAGATGATTTTGACCAAGCTGTTCTTCTCGACCCAAAATATGCGATCGCTTATAATAATCGCGGAAATGCTCGTGCTACCAATGGAGATCCACAGGGTGCGATCGAAGATTACAATGAAGCTATTCGTCTCAATCCTAACTTTGCCCCTGCCTACAATAATCGGGGAAATGCCCGCGCCACCAATGGAGACAAACAGGGAGCGCTTAAAGACTTACAACAAGCAGCAAGCATTTTTCAAAGTCAGGGTAACAACGATTTATACCAACAAGTGATGAAAAACATCAAAGAACTTGGACAGTAGGCAAAAGCACAGCCAAGGCAATAGAATTCGCGGCTACACAAACAAAGTCTGCCTGCGCGGACTTTTCCCAAAGGACTACGGTGTACACAAGTCAGATCAATACAGTTCGATTAAGGTTTTTTGATGAAAATTATAGATTGTAGAGACGGCGATTTATCGCGTCTCTTGTCTTTTCATCTCTCCCTATTATCCGCTTAATCCCTGCAAATTTTTTAAAGTTACTGCATAACGTAAGGTAAATTAATTTTTGCAAGTCGATGCAACTAAGATGCATGTCAAAAGACTTGTGCGTGTACCGTAGTTTTTGAAGACGCAATAAATCGCGTCTCTACATGAGGGCTTTGGGCTTATCTGAACTGTTTCGCCGCTCAGAACTTGTTTGTGCGTTGACAAAATCACATTCTAGAACCAATGTGGATGCGAGCCTCAACTTCCGCAAATTTGTCTAGTGCTTGCTGTTCAGTACTCAATAGTGAAACGACAATCGCCACAATAAAAGAAAGTGGGATACTGTTTAAACAAAATACCCAGCAATATCGCCACAACTGCCAAAATCGTAGCAAAGGAAACAGCTGCTATAAAACCTAAGAAAGCATCACCACCGAGAAATTCTGCCAACATCGGTGCAGCCATGTTACCACCACTACCAATTTGCTTGATGGCATCTTTTAGACTTTTAAAACAACCTCTTAGCTGGCAAGGTACTAATCCGCAAGCCTAGATAAAGTTTAGGAAGATTTTTTCCCATCTGAAACCATTTTCGAGAGAATATATGCTGTGAAATCTAATAACTGATCCAGCAAAAGGCCAATAATACCGATGTAGAGTATCGCCTCGATTATCGAATCAACGTTGCCATTTTTATAACTATCCCAAACGAGAAAGCCAAGTCCTTTAGGGCCTGTCAACATTTCTGTGGCAATAACTGTAAACCAGGCTACCCAAATACCAACTTTCAGAGCATGAAATATATGAAATATAGCTACTCGAAAGTTATTGTTCTGTCTATGGAAATGTTGCATACCTATTGCCGTATTAATGATCATCGTCCAGAGAGTTCCCAGAAAAACTACTACAACAGCAGCCGGTTCGCTCTCTCTAAACACTATTAGGGCAATAGGTAGCAAGGCTATAGGAGGGATACTATGTGGTATCTGAAATATCCGTCTGAATAGCTGATACATCATGCTATTCAATCCAATTAAATAACCGATGAGACTACCCAATACAGCGGCTGGAATATAACCGACAAATAACCGTTGTAGGCTAGCTAAAATGTCTAAAAACATATTATTTTCTCTGCCTCAGTTCTCATTGAAAATATCTGGGAAATACTGCGGCAACAATACAAAACAGCGAATAAAAAAGTGATTTTGATTACACTTCCTCTTTTGCCAACAGAAAATTTTTTATATCTTCTCTTCTTTGGCAGTTACTCAAACAAGTTTAAGTATTCTAAGAGGATGTTTGAAAAGTCGTAAAGTATACTAGAAACCCCTCTCCAAACCTCTCCCCGTTGGCGTCAGCCTGTCGTCAGACAAGCGGAGAGAGGCTTTGAAACCCCCATTCCCTTGTAGGGAAGGGGGGCTAGGGGGGTTCGGTTTCGAGGCTTTGATGTTACCAAAAATGCTTTTCAAACATCCTCTAATGATGAGATAAGAGTAGTACCAAGAAAACTTAAAACTTGACTCCACTAAACTTTATCAGAAAAATAAATTCTGATTAGTAAATTAAATACAATTTATATAATTCACTTGCTTGATGCTTGTACTAAGTGTGAAAATGTCAAATTTTTAATAGTGAATAAATAGTAAAACCTGTTATTGATAATACAGATAATAAATAAAATAGGAAGTATGAAGGATGAAGTTTGATTATTTAGCTTTCATCCTTTATGCTTTAGCCTTGGCAATTATTTACCTAAATTCCGCTTCATTTTTTCTAACTCATCTTGGGTTTCCCAACGACTGAACTTGTCTTCTAAGTCATCAAAACCACCAGAATAAGTGCTAGTTTGATTTGACCAACCATTAGTTTCCAAGCGCTGCTGCGTTTGTGCTTTAGCACGCTCTGTCTGTGCTTCAGCAGCTTTAGTTTGCACCTCCTGTCGTCGCTGCTGAATTTTCCGCAGTAGTTCCTGAGATTGATTAATGCGTTCTTTTAGCCCTTGCATGTGTCCCCAGCGCTGATTTCCTTCACGCAACAAGGCGGCTTCTCGCTCACCTGCCGCAGTGGCTAAATCCTCTCTGTTAGCAGCTTTCGCTTTTTGAACACGGATATGCCAACGTTGGATTTCTTGAGCGACGGACAGAATTTCCTCTTGCGATCGCTTCTCTTGTAATTGTAACTCTGCGATTAACTTTAATGTGTCTTCCTCTTGCTCACGCAGCTGTTCTAACAGCGCCTCTAGCTCCAAATGTGGATTGTTACGCAAGAATTCTTCTAAACGGTTTTCTAGAAACCGACTCAAATCATCAAATAAGCCCACTGCCAGAACTCCAGAGATCAGGTGTGTGACTATTTTATTGTAGTAATTGTGATCGTGGCTAAAATGTAAATTTTAATAGTTGATGTCACTAAGTAATTTATCATTGATATAGGACTATGATTTGATTTCTGAAAAAACTCCGTACAGATCAAAGAGCATTCTTTCCCGTTGCCTCTTGCCTCTTGCCTCTTGCCTCTTGCCTCTTGCCTGTCTACCCAGATAAGTTCAAAAATCAAATCGGATTGCTATAGATGTGGTATTTATCTTCTATCTATTGCGATCGCGTTCTAAATCATCAATTACTTTTTGCAAATACCACTCGTCTGACATCTCAGGATAGTAATCCTGCTTCTGCTCAATCAATCGTTCGGCGATTTCCCAATATCCTCCAACCATTCGCAAAAGTTGCCGACGTAGCAGATTATATTTTTGCTTTTTTGACTCTGGATTAAATTTCTGGATTTTTTCTAAGCTACTTAAAACTTGTTGATAATTTCCCCAATCTTCTTGTTCACAAAAGATACTCGCTGCCCGTTGATAATCTTCCAGAGCATTTTGCATTTCTTCTAAACAAGTATAGGCAATGCCGCGATTGTAGTAAGCTTGAGCATCATCAGGATTTATTTGTAGTGCTTGGGTGTAATCTTGAATTGCACCAAGATAATTGCCAGTTGCCCTATAGGTATTACCTCTGGCAATATAGATTAAGGCATCTTCGGGTTGGATCTGGAGTGCTTGGTTAAAGTCTGCGATCGCTCCTTGATGATCTCCCAATACAGAACGTGCTTTGCCTCGGTTGCGATAGACAATGGCATCTTGAAAATTTAGCCGCAATGCTTGATTAAAATCTGCGATCGCTTCTCGATAATTCCCCATTTTACAACGCACAACCCCACGACAGCAGTAAGCTTGGGCATCTTGCGGATCGGCTTGCAATACCCAGTTTAAATCGGCAAGTGCTTCTTGGGTATCTCCCTTTTCAGCCTTTTCTAATAATTGTGTGAAATATTCCTTTGTGGATAAAATTGGTGTATTTGTAGAACGAGATTGCTGTACAGCAGGTAATTCTTGGAGTTGTAACTGTTTAATTCTTTCTAAACAAAGGCGACAATTCTCTTTATCCTGTCGCTCTAAATATAATTGTGCAGCCTTTTTAAAGTTAGCGATCGCATCTTGAATAGAACCCTGTTTGCGCCGCACCATCCCCCGCAGATTATAAGCCGGAGCATAATTGACATTGAGACGAATAGCGCGTTCAACATCCTCCAGCGCCCCCGGCAGATTTTTCAGTGCCACCCTTGCCAATCCACGACAATAATATGCCTCTACACTCTCAGGATTCAGCTTCAGAGCTTCGGTATAATCTGAAACAGCCTTAAGGATTGCACCTGAGTCATAATATGCCAAACCCCGTTGCAAGTGAGCTTCAGTAAAGTAAGGTGTCAATTCTAAAGCATGGTTAAATTCCTCAATTGCTCCAGCGTAGTCTTTTCGCCTAGCTTTTTCCAATCCTCTATTGTAGAATTCGTCATTCATGGCATTTGTTTGGTTGATTCAGTTAGTTGAATCTGATAGCCTTCGCACCATCACTAAAACTCCTAAATTTGCTGGGGAAGCAGAGATTTTGCAAAGCTTACTGCAAATTATAGAACAACCTTCAGAGAATGGCGATCGCCTTGAATTACTCATTCACTTACCCAGACATGATACTAGGCAATATCTTCTACAAGAATCCGTTCCATGCAGCGTTCTGCCAAAGCCGCAATGGTAAAAGAGGGACTTGTAGCTCCTGTAGAGCCGGGAATCAATGCACTATCAACAACATACAGACCCCGATAACCGATGACTCGACCATATAAATCGCAGGCTTTTCCTAAGACAGCTCCTCCTAATGGATGGGAAACAGGAATGTTATCAGATACTTGATCCGTAATTCGGATTTTACGCTGAGGATAGCTACCCATTGTTATATTTGTTTGTGGCTGGCTAATCGAAGTAGCGTTTTTCCTGTTAATTAATCTGGAGGCAAATTCTGCCGCTTTCAGAACTTTTGGGTCTCCCGAATTGTTACTATCTGGCCACTTGAGTTTAACCAAACCTGTAGTTGAATCGTAGTTGAATCTTCCCTTTACAGAGGGAATGCCTATACCGAGAGATACTAGAGACCCTTCGGGAGCATTCCATATCGGGAATGATAGGAGAGAAATCGGACCAAGAGGGTTATCGAAATATTGAATAGCTGCAGTTGCAGGTCCTCCCAGTCCGGGGTGTGTGGGTTGTGGAAAACCTAAACGAATAGTAAGAGTGTCTCCGTTAGTTCCCCAGTCTAAACCAATGTAGTCATTTAACCTAGGTAGTGTACCTGTTGCTTTGGCTTTGACTAGAAGCCTAGAGGTTCCCATAGAACCAGCTGCCAAAAATAGATATTTACAAGTAATAGTTTTTGTGGCAATAATTTCTCCAGACTCATTAATTTGGGTGCAGGCAACTCGGTAGCCATACCCCGGTACTTCAGAGATTTCTGTTACTATATGAAGAGGCAGAATATCCACATGCCCGGTTTGCTCTGCCTGAGTTAAGTAGTTACGATCTAGACTTTTTCTTGCTCCACTATTAAGACCGTACCAGTTTTCGCCAATAATAGCGGAAGGAACTTTAGTGCCATTGATTTCTTGGCGAACAATATTCCAGTCTACAGCTATGTCTAGCAAACGGCTAGGTAATCCAGCGACCGCCGCTTGCTGAAGAAAGAGCCTAGTTGCTAAATAGTAGTCAGTAGCCAAAATATCTTGAGGAATTGGTGCTGGGTTTATGATGGAATGAACGCGAGGGTAATAAACTCTATCCATCTCGTCATAGTTAATTGTTTTAGGAAAGACTTTATAGAAGAGTTCGCGGGGAGGTTGGTAAGTAATACCGTTATAGACTAAAGAACCACCTCCGACTCCAGCACCACAGTAAACAGAAACTCCATTTTCATCTTTACGCTCTAAAACTCCTGTATATACGTCTATAGGAACTTCGTCAAATAGCACTGTTTTTGGACTGAGCCAAGCGGCTCGACCATCAGGATTACGGTAAGTAGCAAAAGTATTTTGAGCAGATGTAATAGGCCAACGACGACCTCGCTCTATAATCAATGTATCGATACCAGCTTGCCCCAAACGTAAAGCGGCAACAGCGCCACCGAAGCCACTACCGATAACAACAGCTTCTACCGAATCATCCTGAGCATTCGTCCGACGAGGGTTGGCTAGCGAAGTCGTCAAGCCAGCAGAAAATAGGGCGGCAGTTTGAAGAAAACGACGACGGTTATAGAACTTATTGTTAAGCATAAACACCAACCTTTAATGAGCTACATTTTTTCATTCGTTCGGTTTCGGTAGGATTAGAACTAGAACTAAGCAAAAAATGTTTGAGGTTCAGGAACTGGAGCTGGCTGAACCTCAAACATTTTTCACTTTGTTAGCACCACACCCTACCCTTTTAGAGCTAACTCAACCGGGGTTTTTCTCTCCTCAAAAATTCAGGAGATTAGCAGCCATTTGATTCACGGATTAATCGGTTTTGAGGAGTGTTGTAGTCGAGCAAAAACTTGATATTATACTAATATTGCACCTTCTTCTTTTGGTTTCTTAAAAAGACTCCAAATCCTCCAGCTATAACTAAGCCAAAAATGCTTGATGGTTCAGGAACTGAAGCTGGCTGAACCTCAAACTCGACGATGTTGAATTGATCCGTGACATCTTTGCCGTTAGCATCGATTGCAGATGATATGCCAAGCCTATAATCTACTTGTCCATCATTGTTGAGTTGATCTCCCAAGGTGATAGTGACCTTAGTTACTATCCTACCGGCATAGTTTGGGGGTAACCCAGGAGGACCACTACGATTTCCTATAAATATGCCGTCCAAAGCCGAATTAGGATCAACACTGAACTGCGTGGAAAAATTGGGGAAAAACTGTTGCAACTCGGTAGTATCTTCACCCTCAATCTCGAACCCAGGAATCTCATCTGTAGCGCGAACTGCGAACGCATTGAAAGACTGTAGATTAGCGGTGAGACCAGTAGTATCAATAAATCCCTCCCAACTAAAAGTGTCACCAGGACGACCCGCTATGTCTAAAATGGGGTCATCGTCCAATTGTGCTGCTGGTGAGTTTATGAATATCGACGCTCCATAAGCAGGAAGTCCAGCTACTAACAGAACTGTAGCTATAGATAAACCTTGAATTACTGCTGAAATCTTCATAACTAACTCCTCCAAAACTCAAATGTTTTTCACTTTGTTAGCACCACGCCTACCCTTTTAGAGCCAACTCAACAGTTTTTTCATTGCTTTAGTTGGCGGTATCAGTTGGCCAGCGCAACTTTCTCCTGAACTGGATCTTGGCTTCCGACTTGAAAAGTTTCTATGGCTTACAGCCCGTGACGATACTCCAGTAGCCAAAGCTCGGCTTGACTTCAACATCGGTAAAACCCGTCTCTGCCAGCATCGCTGACAATTCCTTAGCTGAATATTGCTGACCTTCGATTAACACCAGCATTGTGAGATTATATGCCGCAACTGCAAGCGGACCCACTTTTGGCTCGTCGTAGAGCATTTCGTGGATAATGATGCGACCCCCAGATGGCAGACTTTCAAAGCTTTTCTGAGTCAAAAAACGTCCTTGTTCCACCGACCAGTCATGGTATATATCTGCATAAAAGTGCAGGTCTGCCGCTGGAAAGGGGTCTTGCCACATATCGCTGACACAAGTCTGAATTCGACTTTGTAAGCCAAAGCGCTTGATAAATTCTTGGGCTACCTCGCACACGGGAAGCATATCTAAAACCAGGGCTTGCAAGTGCGACCATTTACACGTTGCACCAATCGCATGAGCTCCCGATCCTCCTCCAATGTCTAGTAAAATCTTGTATTCTGACAGGTCAATAATTTCCGGCCAAGCAAGAGCAGGCCCCATGCTGTGAGCGTGCATTGTGTAAGTAAAGACGCGTGCCAACTCGGCTTGCTCTTCATGGGTCTCAAATGGTTTATCGCTTTTATAAAGCTGCGGCGAATTGGTCAGCACCGCTTTTTTTAAGCTCTCATACGAGCATACTACGTATTCATTGGCAATCATAAAGTCCAGCTGACCGCCCCAGTAGGTTGAGCTGCTGTCTAAAAGATAGTCCTCGGCAATAGCACAAAGGGAATAATAGTCTTGTTTGACTTGTATCAGTTCAAGATAAACAAGCACTCCCAAGATAGCTTGCGCGGGACGGCACTCTATTTCCAGCGCTTCACAAACTTCGGCTAGAGTGCGAGGTTTTTCAGCAAGCAGAGGAAAAAGTTTGAGGTCATGAGCAACCATCAGTGTTCGTTGTCCTGCATTACCAAGGATAATATCCCACAGTCGTTTGTCATCTGTCCTTGGCTTGCGAATCTCTGTACAACTAGATACATCCATAATTCATCATCCTTGGGTTAAATTTTCTCAAGCAGGGAGCCAACTTTATTTACTCGGATGGATTATCAATCTATTCTCCAACCCTATTAGAATTACTTAGGGCGGCGGAGGCACTAAATTGGGGGAAATTGCGGGGTATCACGCTTCTCATCGTTTCAACTGATAGTTTGGCATACCAAGTAATGAAGAGCCAAATTTTTTCTTTGTTAACCGAATTATACTGCGTCGTACCGTTGCAGATGAAACTCGCCAGGTTTCTTCTGTCCTCAAAAGTTCGGGATAATTAGCAGCCATCTGATTCACGGCTTAATCCGTTTTTAGTAGCCTTGTAATGGAGCGAAAATTTTAAATTATACTAAGCTTGCGCTCTCCTGTTTTGCTTCCTAAAAAAGGCTCCAAATCCTCCAGCTAGAACTAAGCCAAAAAGGGTTGAGGGTTCAGGAACTGCAGCTAGCTGTACCTCAAACGCCAGGGGTTTTCCGAATAGAGCCGTGACATCTCTGCCGTTTGCATCAACTGCACGTGTTACTAGGCCAACCGTAAAATCAGCTTTTCCATCATTGTTCAGCTGAGAACCTAAGGTTATAGCGACATCATCAAACTTGTGGTTAAAGTTTGGAGGTAACCCTGGAGGACCACCAATAAAACCTATTATGGTGGTTAAACCTGTACTAGGATCAGTGGTTACCTGTCTGGAAAATTCAGGAAAAAACTGTGCATCATCATCAGTACGCCTAAAATCGAGTCCAGTAATCTCATTTGAATCGTAAATTGCGACCAAGGCTATGGACTGTAGATTAGCGGTGAGACCAGTAGTCTCAAAAAATCCTTCCCAACTAATAGTATCACCAGGATAACCTGCTATGTCTATAATGGGGTCATTGTCTAATTGTGTTTCTGATATGTTTGTGTAGAACGATAATCCATAAGCAGGACGTCCAGCTAATAACAGAACTGCACCTATAGATAAACCTTGAATTAGTGTTGAAATCTTCATAGCTACCTCCTTCAAAATCTCAAAATTTTTTCTTTGTTAACCGAATTATACTGCGTCGTACCGTTGCAGATGTAACTCACCAGGTTTTTTATGTACTCAAAAATTCGTAGCATGACAAGGGACTTTATAAACATCCTCTGTGTTAACCTCACAATACCGCTGCTGTGGTCGCCAATTCTTCGAGCTTGCGATCGAGCATTTGCGCGACTGCCGAGATTTTATCGTTTTGGAATTGTCCCAGAAGAGACGACGGCTTGTCGTAGACGATGTGAGTCCTTCCCTCCTTGTCTTCGTACACAAACAGTCGCAAGGGGACGTAAAGTCCGACCCCTAAATTTTGTTCCAACATTTGTTTGGCGATGAGGGGGTTTCCAATCACATAGAGCTTTGCCTTAACGCCCTCAAAGGCTAGGGACATAAGACTACCATGATCGATCGTTGTAAAAGTCATAAAGCCATTACTTCCGACCTTTGACTCGAACGCCTCCCGGAAGTCATCCCACGACTTGCTGGCCAAGACAATTTGTTCAACGATCGCTAAATCAATCTTATCTGCGATCGCTATCGACTCAATCGCTTCTGCGACCTGCTCAAAGGACTTGTTAGAAGACACTACGACGTGCGTTCCAGCCCCGGTTAGGGTTTCCATTCTTTCTCCTTCTTGGATGCTGATACCAGCTTTCAAATAGGGTTGTGTTGTAAAAAATTAGAAAAACTGGCGTTGTAGTAGCTCAAAAAGTTGAAATTTTGCTACTAATCCCGCTTCTATTGGGTCTAGCTCTTCATAGTTCGGGCGATGCCAGATGGTGTTACGCTTTTTCCAGAA
Organism: Nostoc sp. WHI; assembly: GCF_015714725.1. Lineage (GTDB taxonomy): Bacteria > Cyanobacteriota > Cyanobacteriia > Cyanobacteriales > Nostocaceae > Nostoc. The sequence goes on along the minus strand of NZ_WBKM01000258.1, from coordinate 35,291 downwards.
GAACTATCAGAAACTAGCAGTGTTTGCGCTTATCTTAGTGCCATTCACTACTATTGAAAAATAAGTTATGTAACAGCTTGACCAATATTGGCTTAGGTTGACAACGTGCCGCTTGACAACACAACCCGATCTACTACAGCCGCCGCTTCGCTATCAGAACGAGGGAAAAATCTTTGGCTAATCCAGCGAGTCAAGGTGTGAGACAGCAACCCAAAAGGGCCAGCAAACAAACAGAGGGTAAGCGAGTGAGCTGTCCAGATACCTGTTCGCTGCCCTTCCCAATAAATCCAACGACCGACAAACAAATCCACCACCACAAAATGAACCCATCCAGTTGTTACAGCCCTTTCGTCCGCAAATAATCGGGCAATATTCGCTAGCCTCGGAGTGAATAAGGCTAGAGTTTCCGGTGTGATGCTGCTAACAAATAAGTACAAATACAGTCCTGCCAAAGCCACGAAGGGTATATATGATTCCATTACCCGCCGTGTGATTCCCCAGTTCGGCAATAGAATCATCAGCCCCCAAAAGGGCAAGACAAAGAGAGTAGCGAAATCGAACAGTTGAGTAAGGATCATAGCTGCTTTCTCACATTATTAGTACAAAATTATTGTCATCTTACTATCGGGGTAATCGCTTAACAGCCTTACCCAGGCAAAAAGCGTGGTGTCCTATGGTAAATAAATGCTCAGTAGTGAAAAACTTCAGCTTGTTTAGCCAGTTACCTTTTTGGCTAAAAACAGATTGTCTCTTTGTGAAGGATGGAAATTTGTTCTCAAATATTCAAGTGAGTGCAAGAATACTTTCAAGACAAATTTTTCTTTGGTAAAAAAGAACTGGATCATTTCCTGCCATACCCTAATATTCAGAAGCTTTTTGTCCTGATACAGCATCATAATCAATCCCAAGTTAACAAACCCCAAAACAAAGGTATAGGCCATGAGTATACCTAGCAGGCGAATTGGGTAACTTTTTGTGACATTTTGAAGAACATCATAAGCGACTGTTTTATGCTCAATTTCTTCAGCAGAATGCCACTCGAAAAGCTCCTTCAACTTCGGGTCTGCTTCTGCAAATAGTTCCTCTTTCAAGGTAAGTTCAGCTATCACATTTGTAAAATGCTCAACTCCTGCGATCATAGCTAGCTTAAATTTGATACTCAATCGAGTTTCACAAAGATTAAAAAGAACAAACCGCAGAAAGCGAAGATATGAGTCGAACTCATAACCGTGCTGGCGTAGATTCTGCCAAAATTTCTCATGCTGAACAGCGTGCTGTGCTTCTTGTCCAACAAACGCCGAAGCTTCCTGTTTGAGTTGGGGGTTGTCAATGTGCTTTAGTTGTCGTTTTACAGTCCGAAGCATGAACTGTTCCCCATCGGGAAACAGAAGTGTGATGCTGTTAAAAAAGTGTGTTTTGAAGGGGCTGTTCCCATACCAGTACTTCTCAATCTGCTCGGGAAAATCAAAATTCATTTGCCGTACAGTTATTTGAGACATAATTTGTGCTTTGTAAATAGTTTTACCTGTATTTTATACAGCCATCTTTGCCAAATCTTCAAGCTTCTGATCCAGGATTTGCGCCACCTTCAATATCTCTTCGTTCTGAAGTCTACTTAGCAACGACGACGGCTTGTCATAAGTAACGCGAGTCTTACCATCAAAGTCTTCGTATACAAACAGTCGCAATGGCACGTAAAGTCCAACCGCAGGATTGTGTTCAAACATTTGGTTAGCTATTAACGGGTTTCCAATTATATAGAGCTTGGACTTATTGCGCTTACTAGATTGGGATGTCAATAGTCCGCCCAGTTCAAAATCTACCAAGATTGTGAAGCCGCTTGTACCAAGCATTGACTCAACTGCACTTTTTACCTGCTCAAAAGATTTGTTTGTGTCTAACCTCTTAAGCTGTCTGAGGAGCGTATTGTCGGCTTGACTAGCCATTGCCTCGATCGCACTCGTGACTTGCTCGAATGACTTCTCCGAAGACACAATGACACAAGTTCCTGTGAAATTGACAGTTGTCATGGAATTAACACTTGTCATCCGTTTCTCCTTGAGTTTTTATTCACTTACAAAGCTTAGGCATCTGCTGCATAAGCAGATCCCTGGAAAAGAGATTTTATGTCCTTAAGAAGCTTTGGCAACAGCAGCTAAATCATTTGCTATTAGATACACTCGGTAGAACTGCCATACTTCGGAATCTACCGTTTCTGTGTTGGTGGGAAAGTTTGTCGGTGCCTGATTTATAATCTCGTCTGGTGCAGCAGTTTCCATGCCACTGAGAACCTCACTAGCCTGTTTCGTGTATCCTGCTGCATTGCCAAGTAGTTGACGGAATTTTGCAGCGCAAGCAGCTGCTCGAGCCAATGCAAACCGATAAGGTCCCGCTGCTCTCCCCAGAGCTTCTAGGGTTGCACGTTCTGCACCACCTATAGATGCACAGGCGTAACCAACGCCACCCCAAAGGTCAGCCTGTCTTGTTGCAGGGAAGGCTCCGATAGTCTGTGAGATCCGAGTGACATCAGCACAGTTCACCATCCAAATACTGCGACCCAAACCCTGGTCAAAGATATGGCGAGTGTAGTCAGAAAATTGCTCAGGAGGCGTTGCTGTGGCATCAAGAAATTCTCGCCAGTGGAACATACCATGTTGAAAGCCATAGCCATCGATTACGGGCCAAACTTTCACGCGATCGCTTGGTTTTAAATATCGCTCGATAGGCAACCGACTCTTACCCAGCATCAAACCCACCCCCAAATAAACCATGTTCTGATAAGCTGCACTAGCACCTGCCACAAAGGCTTCCACTCGATTCTGCTTACTGGGTGCGACTAGATCCTGCTGGGAAAGACCTATGCCTATCCCTTCTAAGGCGAATCCGAACAACTCAGCTTCAATTGAATTTAACTTGTTTTCAAGCACCTCTCGTTCGTCATTGGCAAGAGCTGCTTGGTGGGTTTGCCACATCGAATTGGTAACTTGGAAAAATCGCTGCTGCATTCTTTCATCGTCCAATCTAACCCCACGTTGTGTCCAAGTATCTTTCAAAAGCGTCATCACAGTATTTATTTTTAGCTGCCAAGAGTCGTCTTGCATTTTGATTCTCCTTTTTGAGCAGTGGATTTTTTTGAGTAGTTAGGCGTGAAGCGAGAGCTTAGAGTAACCCAAGTTGCGGGTGCGATCGCCTGAAAAACGCTTCGGTTACACCCTTACGTAACCGAAGCATTGCATCAGATGCACTTGGGTTAGAGTAAGTGAATTGCATGTAAGAACTATCAGTGAAACTACTAAGCTGGTGAAGCAATTCTGCGAGGCATCACTACATGCGCCCGGTAATGCTGCCATTCGTGGCTTGGTGTTGCTCCGTTAGTCTGAAGGCTCTGAGGAGACGTGTCTAGATTCTCAGCGACTGCGGCAGCTCCCATTCCCCAGAAAACCTCGCAAGCTTGTTCTGTATATGCAGAATAGCTGCCAATTCGTTGACGGGACTTGGCGGCGAAAGCTGCTCCCTGAGCCAACTGAAACTGATAAGGCCCTGCTGCTGTCTTCAATGCCTCTAAAGTAGCACGTTCCACACCACCGGAATAGGTGCAGACAAAACCAATACCACCCCACAGGTCTGCCTGCCTTGTTGGAGCGAAAGCTCCGATAGTCTGTGGTATACGAGTGGCATCAGCACCGTCCACAAACCAAATGCTGCGACCCATACCCTGGTCAAAGACACGGCAAGCATAGCCAGAAAGATGCTCAGGCATCGCTAGGTCATCAAGATATTTTTGCCAGTGGGATAAACCATGTTGAAAGCCATAGCCATCAATTACCAACCAAACCTTTGCTGGATTAAGTTGTGATATGTAAGGCTCGACAGGCAGAGGAGCCTTGCCTAGCATCAAACCCACCCCCACATACACGAAGTGTTCATAAGCTGCCCCGGGGCCTGCGACAAAAGCCTCCACTCGATTCTGCTTGCTGGGTGCAACCAAGTCTCGCTGGGTAAGACCCATGCCTACCCCCTCGAAGGCAAATCCGCGTAACTCATCTTCAATTGAATTTAACTTGGGTACAATCGCCTCTAGTTCATCATCGGCGATCGCTGCCTGCAAGCCCTGAATCAAAGTGCCACGGATCTGTCGAAGTCGATGCTGCACGCTGGGACTAATCGCTGCAATCCCACGTTCAGCCCAAATATTCACTGGCAGCGTTTTATCATCATTTAATCGTGTTTGCACAGAATCCTGTTTCATCTTGATTTTCCTTTGTAAGCAGTTGATTTTAGTATCAAAAAGCCTTTAGCCTTGCTTTAAGTAGAACGCTTTATCCCCTCAAGCTTTGAGAGCAAAAAGAGGGTTATTCCGCTTTGGTTCTTCATTGACTGCTCCTAGTTTCAGAAAAGAGAGCTGGCCTAGTAGCCCAATAGTCTGCTTCAACAACCCAATAATGCATAAACTAAGCTTTTCAATCCCCCAGACTCGCTCCCACTTGTGTATTAATTCGCGAATTTGCTGATCGTAACTAGACAGATGTTCCGCTACCTTGAAGCAATTGCCCTTAGCTAAACCTTGAAGGACAAAATCAGCAGCAATTTCCCCACTATTCATCCCAATCACCACTCCATTGCAAAAGAAGGGGTCAAGAAACGCTACTGCATCTCCAACAATCAAAAATCCGTTGCCAGAATACCTGTCATATTCCCAGTTATAATTTATGACTGGTTGCATCGGCATGACTTTTTCAGCTGCTTGGATAGCCTTAGAAAGCGGCTCCCAACAATTGACGGCTTCCTGAAATACCTTTTCCAAATTCCTAGCACCACTTCTAGCCTTTTCTTCCAATAAAACGACCATGACACTGACTCGTTGATCACAAAGGGCCGTAACCAAGACGTAGCCATCATCTAGAGTAATGACCAAAATTTCGTCATTGAGAATCAATTCGGTTAAGCTATGTCCAACAAAATAGGAAAAAACCGCAATATGATGCTCATCCTGTTTTTTCCCTTCCGCTCTTAAACCTAAACGATCTGTCAATGGTGTAAGCTTGCCTCTGGCATCAATAACTACCTTCGCTCCATATTCAACGCATCCATCAGGAGTGTGGCATTTAACACCCGTGACTTGGTCATCGGTGAAAATAAAATTTTCAACCACCATGTTTGGCAAATACGTCGCCCCACGACTCACAGCACTTTCTATCAACACTTGCTCAAAGACTGCTCGGTTTAAACCCATCCCATAATCATTACCCTTTAACCTTTTCGGCTCAATTTCAATTTGGTAATTAAAACCATCACTGGCCGAGATCAGCCGAATTTGCTTTGGAGCTTCAAGTGCTTTCTGAATCTTTTTCTCAATATCAAGCCGTACCAGCAGGTCATGGCTTATTCCATAGAAGGTTTCCGGGAGTTGGAGAATTTGTTGACTAGTTTGGTCAACCATAAGTACATCCAATCCCTTTCCTGCCAGTAAATTGGCCGCAGTTACTCCCGCAGTTCCGGTGCCAACGATAATAACGTCATATAACTTTCTCATAATATTCTTCCTTAATTTTTCGACGGCGAATTTTAAATCCTTGAGAAATGGCAGTGAAAGTGCCTTGTCAGTCAACAAGCACTACCAACTCAAAAACCTCTGTGAAATCCAAGTTCCGTGAAAACCGTAAGGAACTCGCTGCGGGAGGAGAATACGGGCCACAGGTTCATCTGTCAGATCCTTAGCACTGATCACTACAAGTTCAGAGGTGTTTTTAGCCTTGTCGTAGACGAATGTGAGCAACCAACCGTCGTCCTCGGCAGTACCATCAAACTGGGGGACAAATACTGCCTCTCCTCCATAGCGACCCAATCCAAACTCGTGCGACTGGGAGCAACCACTGGTGAAGTCATACTTGAGCAATCCGTCAAAAGTGAAAAGGGGTGTCTGTCCCGATACCATTTTTGCTCCATAGCCATATCGGTTTGATTTACCTACCCATTGCTGATTCAAACTAGGAAATTCTGATGCCACATCATCAATCGCTTCTTCCTGAACCGTACCTGTGGAAAGATTAAACCGCCAGCGATACAGAATAGGTCTATCTTCGTGATTGTTATTCAGTTTTGTCTTTGTGGGTATGTTGAGAACCTTGGCATCGTTCGCTCGGCAGGCGATAAGGACAACTTCCTCTCCGATTTCATAAGCATTTAGAGTATGTAAAACGTAGCAGGTAGGAACCTCAAACCATCGGATACTGTTGCTATCTCCGTGACGAGGAAGGATACCAAAGCGACTGGGAGAATCGGGCTCAAACATGTAAGCTGGTTCCCTCCGGCGCAACCTTTCTAGCCTAAATGTCAGGGGCAGATCCATGAAGAGTGTATAATTTTCAGTGATGGCAAAATCATGCATCATCACCCCTATTGGCAGGTCGATGGGAACTGTTCTTACTATCTCTCCTTGGGCTGAAACAAGGGTATATCGTAGATAGGGTGGCTGCAACAGGGAATATCCAAAGAACATCATTTCTCCAGTCATCGCATCAACTTTGGGGTGAGCCGTGAAGGGAGAAGCTAGTTGACCGTCATAAGTGTATGGCCCAACTGTCTTTAAATCAGACACCTCAATTTCGTAGGGTTCACCTCCTTCCCAAAGTGCCAAGAGGCGACCAGCGTGCCACACTAAAGCAGTATTGGCAGTATTCTTGAAGGGACTAAAGAAGTTATTAGCGGGGTTATTAAGCTGTGGCGGTTCCATTAGACCCGTCCAAATAGCTTGATCAGCCTTCTGCTCGATCTTAAGTCCCCGTGTATGCACATATCGATTCCGGTAGACGGCTTTACCATTGCTGATCTGAATGCCATGCAACATACCGTCCCCATCAATCCAGTTGTAACGACCTATGGAAGGAAACTGGGGATTAGGGCCATTGCGGACAAATGTTCCAGATAAATCGTGGGGTAGCTCACCGATAACTGGTAGGTCATAGGCTGTGATTTCCGCTTGTACAGGAGAGAAGTTGTCTTTAAGATAAGGACTGATTTCTGTTGTTATCATTGCTTGCCTCTTAAGAAGTAAATATTTTTGAGTAGTAGGTTATAGACTTGCAAATCAGTGAATGGACTTGTCAATCCAGATAGGATCGTCAACATTTTTGAAACAGTTTTTATCCTGTAGTTAGTGCTTCTTTTTTTCTAGATACGGAGGATATCTCCAATTCAGATCGAGAAGAAAAGATTTGTTTAATACTCCTCTTTGATAAGAAAAGGTATCAAAGCCAGCCTTACCGTGATAACGACCAAAGCCGCTAGCTCCGACTCCGCCGAAAGGTAAAGCCGGAACAGTCAAATGCATGACAGTATCATTGATACAGACACCACCTGATGCAGTTTCCTGCAAAACCAACTCTTGATTTTTTTTGTTGATCGAGAAGAAGTATAGAGCGAGTGGTTTTGGTTGTTTGTTAACAAGGTCAATCGCCTCTGATAAATGTGTATATTCCAACACAGGAAGAATAGGCCCAAAAATCTCTTCTTGCATAACCTTGTCTTTCCAAGAAACTTGATCTATTACAGTGGGAGCAATATATAGTTCCTCTAAATTAGTATCTCCTCCTACGAAAATTTCACCATCTTTCAGTAATTGAGAAAGACGAGAAAAATGTCTTTGATTGATTATTCGTGCATAGCTATGGCTTTTTGATGGCTCCTCCCCATAAAATTTTTGTATATGTTTTTTGATACTGTTCAACAATTCTTTTTTTATGTTTTTCTTTACCAGAAGATAGTCAGGAGCAGTACAAGTTTGACCTGCATTGCTGAATTTTCCCCAAACAATTCTTTTGGCAGTATATTCAATGTTTACATTATCATCAACAATACAAGGACTTTTTCCACCTAGCTCAAGGGTGACTGGGGTGAGATTTTGGGCGGCAGATGACATAACAATTTTCCCGATGTCAGTTCCTCCAGTAAAAAAGATATGATCGAAACTTTCTGATAAAAGTTCTTTGCTAGTTTCTACACCTCCTTCAATAACAGCAATAAAAGATGGATCAAAAGTTTTTTGGATGATTTCAGCTATAACCGAAGAGGTGTGTGAGGCTATTTCTGAAGGTTTTAAAATCGAACAATTTCCAGCTGCGATCGCACCCACTAAAGGAACTAGCATTAAATTAATTGGATAATTCCAAGGGCCAATAATCAGGACTACACCAAGAGGTTCCTTATAAACTTTGGCTGAAGATAAAAACTGATGAAATGGAGTACCGATTTTTTGGGCTTTTGTCCAAGATTTAATATTTTTGACGGCGTACTTAATTTCACTTAAAACTCCCATCATTTCAAAATAAGCTTCAAATCCTGGTTTATTTAAATCAGCTTTTAAAGCTTTGATAATAAGACCTTTATTAACCTCAATTGCTTGCTCTAAATTTTTCAGTTGCTCGATCCTAAATTCAACATTTTTTGTTTTACCTGCACTGAAAAATTGCCTTTGTCTATTGAAAATATCGCTAACTTTAGTTTGAGTAATCATACCTTTTTTCCTTAATTAAAACAGTTCTTAACCAAGAAAGTAGAGATAAATTTCCCGATTTCTTAGTTAGACTTAATTCCAACAAAACTCACATTGAGAACAGAGATGGTAGTCTTTTAAATCTCTTGTTTTGTCTTTAATACACAGTATTAACAACAGAATTACTAGACTACCCTTCACCTTACTGTTCTCTTTTAACCAAAATCAGTAATGGTTTTTTAACGCCTTGGTTTCAGGTTGTATTTAAACATCTAGTGTTACTAGCTCTGGAGATTTTGCTGCATTTTTACTATTTGATTGTAAGGATTGTTCAGTTACCTTCTCTGTCCAAGGTTGCAATTCAGGTTGATATTGATAACTCTTGAACTCTTCTGTTAAGTCGGCGATGATACTGCTGGCTGGTACGCCTTTGGTCTTAAACTTGAAAATCAATTCATCCAAGGCGGATTCACCAGATGCTTTCAACAAATTGAATACGTGGTAAAGATTTTTCGGTGATAACAAGCCACTAATACCAAAACCCTTCCACAGAAATTTTAAGTACCACAGAGCAACAAAGAAGTAGATATTTTTCATGTATGCAAAGACATTGCACCGTTGGGGTTCGTACTTAGTGTTCTGTAGATAACTGTCGAATTCCTGGGTTATATAGTAACCAAAGGGTAGTTGTCCTCCTCGATGGACATACATCAGTCCAATGTTCGCATCTTTTTCTATAAGTTCGTTAAACTGCTCGTATACATGAACCATCAGTTTTCTAACAACTCCACGACTTTGTTTGCCAAACTTGCGGAGAAACTTCAGATCTAAATGCCATTTTCCTACATACATAGGCACTATCATTCCAAACCACCACATATTTTCTAAATATATGCGCCAGCTCATGATACTAGCGTGGCCAAGTTGCTTGTCGTGTTCGCGGAGGAGATGATTGGAAGACTCTATGTATCCAAGATTGAAGGCATTATAAACAGTCCGCTTCTTCTCTACATCTGGCTCATCTGCTAACTTCGCACGAATAATTTCTGTGACGCTTTCCATTTGAAACGTCATCATCACCATTCCTAAGGAATAGAAGGGATCGAAAATGGCTGCCGCATCACCAACTACGTACCAGTTGTCTTGAGAAAACAAAGTCTTACTCTTATGCGCCAACCTGGGCAAGTAATGGAAGTCGATGTCTTCTCCGCTCTTGAGCAGTTGGTAGACAAGGTTGTGATTTGCCTCTAAAAAGGCATAAAACTTTTCCTTCGTGTTGAGACTCTGAGCAGGGATAACTTGATGATGATGGGCTACCCCAATTGACAATTCCATCGTCTGGGTATCCGTCGGAATTATCCACACCCAATGGCCGTGTCCCATCATGTGATTAGTGGCATAATAATGGCTGCATGTACCACCTAACGGATCGTAACCACTATGAAAAATGGTGCGATCGACACTTTTAACTCGTACCCATGCGGAGCCATTGCTGAGGCCGTGGAGGTTTTCAGAACCAAAAACGATATTGTCTGTCTTGTGGCCAATAATGAACTTACGACCAGCAGCATCAACAACATGTTTGGCTTTAAGTTCAAGGTATCCCTCATCAAGTTTGACTTTCACAGTGTTAAGGGCATCACCAGAAGCTAGGTCTACATCAACTACACGACCATTGTAAAAACTAGCCCCCATTTGCTTATTCATTTTTAGTACGTCCCGCTCGAACTTAGCACGGTTCATCAGTGTGGAAGCAAGCGGGGGCTGCTTAATAGACCAGACGTGATAATAATCATCAATAGCTTCTGTTTTTTCAGGTTCTTTAGCCCAATGATAGTTCAATCCGAATTTCGGCGGATGATTTTCAACCATGTATTCATATAGACCCAACTCCTTGCCGAAAAAGAGAGTGGAGATTTCAACAGTTGACTCCCCAACTTTCAAATCCTTTTCTGTTCGCTCTTCCGGACGGGGATCGACTAAAGCAATCTTAATGTTTGGAATATTAAGCAAGAGGTGGCGAGCTTGAGAAACTCCCGCTATGCCAGCGCCTATAATTACAACATCATAGACTTGGGACTGAGTGTTATTCATTGACATTTCTTTTTCACTCACTAATAGTTTGAGTTGGTAAAGTTTTGGGTTGAGCGTGATGGTGTTTCCGTCAGATTAAGTCTTTGGGCAAGCTCGTTCTATAGCTCTAAAACACCATCACCACAATGCTTGATATCATGTCCGTTTAAATGCTTGTCATTGCGAGGGTCGCGTGGCAATCTCAAAACCTTGCGATTGCTTCATTTCACTGCGTTACATTCGCAATGACATACCGTAAGTGATTGGCCGGACATGATATGATTTGTAATCTTCAAAGCTCAAGCAAGGCAACTATTGAACCTAAGAATGTATTTCAGCCTTAAGGTTCACTAGTTCTGGAGCTTTTGGTGCATTTTTGCCATTTGATTGCAAGGATTGTTCAGCTACGTTCTTTGTCCAAGGCTGCAATTCAGGTTGGTATTCATAACTCTCGAACTCTTGCCTAGCCTTAGCGACGATACTGTTGGCTGGTAAGCCTCTGGTCTTAAACTTGAAAATCAATTCGTCCAATGCAGACTCAGCAGATGCTTTCAACAACTTGAATACGTGGTAAAGATTTCGCGGTGATAATAAACCAGAAATACCAAAACCCTTCCACAGGAACTTCAGATACCACAGGGCAACAAAGAAGTAGGTGTTTTTTACATATGCAAAGACATTGCTCCTCTGAGGTTCATACTTGCTGTCTTGTAGATAAGTATCGAAATCCCTGGTTACATAGTAGTGAAAAGGCAATTGATCCGCTCGATGGGTATACATCAATCCAATGTTGGCCTTTTTTTCTATTAGTTGATCACACTGCTCATACACATCAGTCATCAGAGAGGTGATAATGTGACGACCTTGTTGACCGAACTTACGGAGAAACTTTAGATCTAAATGCCATTTGCCTACATACATAGGCACTATTATCCCGAACCACCACATATTTTCTAAATATATGCGCCAGCTCATGATACTAGCGTGACCAAGTTGCCTATCGTGAGCATGGATGAGATGATTGCTAGAGCGGATAGTTCCAATATTGAAGGCATTATAAACAGTTCGCTTCCTCTCTACATCTGGCTCATCTGCTAACTTCGCACGGACAATTTCTGTGATGCTCTCAATGCCAAAGGTCATCATCACCATTCCTAAGGAATAGAAGGGATCGAAGATGGCTGCCGCATCACCTACTACGTACCAGTTGTCTTGAGAAAACAAAGTCTTACTTTTATGCGCCAACCTGGGCAAGTAATGAAAGTCGATGTCTTCTCCGCTCTTGAGCAGTTGGTAGACAAGGTTGTGATTTGCCTCTAGAAAGGCATAAAACTTTTCCTTAGTGTTGACACTCTGAGCAGGGATAACTTGATGATGATGGGCTACCCCAATTGACAATTCCATAGTCTGGCTATCCGTCGGAATTATCCATACCCAATGGCCGTGTCCCATCATGTGATTGGTGGCATAGTAATGGCTGCATGTTGCACCTAACGGGTCATAACCACTATGAAAAATGGTGCGATCCACATTTTTAACGCGTACCCATGCCGAGCCATTGTTGACATCATAGAGGTCTTCAGAATCAAAGATGACATTGTCTACCTTGCGGCCAATAATGAACTTACGACCAGCAGCATCAACAACATGTTTAGCTTTAAGTTCGAGGTATCCCTCATCAAGTTTAACTTTAACAGTGTTGAGGGCATCACCAGAAGTCAGGTCTACATCGACTACACGACCGTTGTAAAAGCTAGCTCCCATTTGCTTATTCATTTTTAGTACGTCCCGCTCGAACTTAGCACGGTTCATTAGCGTGGAAGCAAGCGAGGGTTGTCGAGTACACCAAATGTGATGGTAGTCATCAATGGTTTCCGTGTTTTCGGTTTCTTTAGGCCAATGAAAGTTTAATCCGTACTTGGGAGGATGATTTTCAATCAAGTAATCATAAAGACCCAACTCCTTGCCGAAAAAGAGAGTGGAGATTTCAACAGTTGATTCCCCAACTTTCAAATCCTTTTCTGTTCGCTCTTCGGGACGAGGATCGACTAAAGCAACCTTGATGTTTGGAATATTGAGCAAGAGGTGGCGAGCTTGAGAAACTCCCGCTATGCCAGCGCCCATAATTACAACATCATAGACTTGGGACTGAGTGTTGTTCATTGACATTTTCCTTTCATTTACTAATAGTTTGAGTTGGTAAAATTTGAGGTTGAGCGTGATGGTGTTTCAGTGCTTGATTCATAATCTTCACGCTCGCAGCAAAGCAACTGCTGATTAAGTGGACTTGATATCCTGCACCACCAGAGCAACCATTTTTTCAAAATCTCGTGTCAGTCTAACAGGGAAAGTGAGGACTTTGAGTTGACCATTGGAAGCAGTATCAAGGAACAGAACGCTGTCTCCTTCTATACGGTCGATTACTAAGTTAATCGTTTTAGCCTCAATAGCTTTACGTAAAGCTTCCACAGCCGTCCAAATTCGCGTACCAGCATGAGCTACTGAACTTTTACTACTAAGTAACTGTTGCATTAACCCATCTCGGGAATTACTTAGTAAAGCCGTCCAGTCTTCTCGTGTTCGATGTGTCACTGACTCAATATCACAACCTTGCGGTCCTCGTCCAGCAACACAAATACAAACACGCTCCTCATGGGAAAGAGAAACTTCCACTCCTTGGTCTTCTAGTCCATCAACCATCGGTTTTCCAGACTTTGTCCATTTAATCTGGATCTCTGGTATCAGATTGGAATTACTGCGAAGTAATTGACCGATAGTTTTGTGGAATAGGGGCAGTTCTCGTTCGTGACGCTCTGTTGCCGATAGAGCATGTATACGAGGAAAGTAGGCCAAGGAAACTTCTGGGGCAGCAACTCTGAAAAGTTGGGCTTGATTGCTCAATTTTCTGCGGAGAATCCACTCATCCCTTTGACTAGGATCGGCCAGTTCTTCCACAGTAGGATTATCTTTGCGATGCTCTAGTATCCGCAATTGATACCCATTCAGCCTTTCTACAAGTTGCCCATCTGGAGTAGTGGCAAAAACACTATTGTTATACTGTTTGCCTTCCCGACCTTGAGGCTTAGTGATGCCGATATAAGAAGAAACATCATCATTTGGTTGGTAGATATCAATGCTGTCGATGTGGATGGGCAAGCAAATGTCTTGCGGAATTACCAGCTGTCCAACTTGGAGTAGTGAATCTCTGCAATACGGGTCTCCAAGCCAGAATGGCCCTTGTGCCCGATTTAAACTGTCTTGTTTACCCCCTACTGAGAATGAGTTTATTTGTGTTCGGAATACACACTCTCGGGAATTTAGGGTATAAATCTGCTGCAAGCGTTGGAAGCTGGAACCCTGGAATAGCAACCAACTGTAGAGATCAGCTTGAGGCTCAATATCCAGAGGCGCTTCTGGAAGTTTAATATACTCCTTTGGTGGGTTTTTTTCTACACCCAATACAAATGTAGCAGAAAAATGGTTGATAGCGAATCCTGTTTGCTCAGTCTTAATCGTCACATATACCCTCTGCAAAGAATTCTTAAACTCTTGTTCAGGTACCTCCGCCCGAATTTCAATGTCCACTCCCTTATCTGGGTCTACGACTATAGGACGCTCAAGGCGAACATCTTCAATGCGAATCGCTGGGAAGCTTGGCTGCTGCGTTACATAGGCAACTGCTTGTGCCATAGCTTCTAAGCCAAAGACAGTTGGAAAAAGGTAAGACCCCTTGTAGAGGTGATCCAACAGGTACGAATCCCGCTCCAAGCTGAGGTGCGCCCGTGCAACAATCTCCACCCCAGGTTCGCATAGAAGGATTCGCTCCAGAAATTTTAACTCAGCACGAGGTAAGAATCTTTGTGGATACCAGGTATCTAAGCCGCTTGACTCAAAAGCAGATAGAGCTTGCATTGGGGCTGCAACTACAATGCGGATATCTCCAGGGTCGTTCTTTATCAGATGAAGGAATCGAGCTACGCCCACATCTTTGGGAATCGCCTTAATCCCAATCTTAGCGAGGTTTCGAACGCTTCCCATCCGTACACCCATCCCCACTTCTTCCCACACACTGAATGCGATTGCGATCGTAGCGGTTTGTGGGTGTTGAGCTTTAAAGCGGCGTAAAATCAGATCCAGAGTTTCGTTGGCGAAGCCATACCAAGCATTGCGTTGCATCCCTGTGATGCCGATAACTGACGAGAAACCAGCAAAAAGCTTCAGTGATGTGTTTGCAAGCGCTTGACATAGATTCAGGACACCTTTGAGCTTAGGTTTGACTTCATCAAACGCCGATTCTGCAGATACCTGCTCTACTAACCGGGGCTTGTTGAGGGCAGCCCCATGAAGCACTCCTGCGATCTCGCCTAAATCTTGCTGTACTTGCTTAATGAGAGACGCTACCGAGTCAAAGTCTGAAATATCACACTCATAGTACTGGCAAATCAGTCCCTCGGCATTGAATCTTTCAAGAGTGCGGGCTATTTCTGCACTCCCGCCTCCACGTCTTTCAATGTTTCCGTTAGGGTGCGGTGAGCGACCGATGAGTGCCATACGAACCCCTGTATCCCGAGCTAAAGCTAGGGCGCACTCTGCCGTGATCCCCTTTCCTCCACCAGTAACAAGAACAACATCGTCAGATGACCATGTTATTCCACGGCTTTGATACTTTACAGGTTCTTGCACCTGGGGCCGGGGAACGTAGCGAGTTAAATGCTCGTCATAGCCCGCAGTCATATAGACATGTGCGGTGGAGAGTTCTCTAATCACGCATTCAGCCAGCTTGGTTGGAATTACTGTAGGGGAGAAATCAATTACCCGCACTTTCAGATCAGCCCGCTCAAGATGAACGCTGGCGGCAAAACCAATTGCACAGCATTGCTCAATATCGGCTAGTGGTGGTTGTGTGCCGAAATGTCCCCCACCAAATTGGACATACGCTACCGTTGTATGCTCACGGGAAGCACCTGCGATCGCAGGTGGGGTAGCTACGCTGCGTAAACGTTCAATCATATCGAGCAAACGACCGTCTGTTGAGGACTCTACGCTCGTTGTCCGGGGAAGCACAGCAACGAAGTGAGTGAAATCGATGCTTTCAATTAGTGCCTGAGTGCCTGCCTCGGCAAAGGATACGGTTTGAACTAAAGCCCCTTGACTGTGGAGTTGACCGCACAATGCCTCTGCTATGCCTAGTTCGCCGGATTCACAGAGGATAAGTACGTTTGCGGTTTGCCATTTTTCCTCGGAATGTTTGCCTAAGGTAACTGGTGTAAATTCCTCTACAACTGCTTGGACAATGTAGTCACGCACCTGAGCCTGGCGTTTGTTCTCAGGCATTGCTACTGGCAAATCAGTAAGGTTTTTAGCTTCGGTAGCTTCTTTCAAAATAACGGCTGATCGATTCTTAGTTCCATTTGCTTCGTTCAGTACCTCTACCACCGCTCCACCATTACTGGTTCCGTTCCTTTCTGAAACAGCTATCCTAAGTGCCTCAGCAACCTCTTGGATGGTTGCGTTGGCCAGAGTTGTCGGGTCAATTATGCCTGCAACACCAACTTCCTTAGCTGCGGTAGCGATCACTTCCCCTGCTTTAATGGAATCTAAGTTGAGATCATCCAGCAGTCTGATCTGCAGGGTGATACTCTCTTGTGGAAATCCTGTTTGTTGGGCAATGAGGTTTATCAGTAAATCTTCGATTCTTAAGGTAACAGTTGACCCATGTTTAGCTCCATTTGCTTCGTCCAGTACTACTGCCGCCGCTCCACCATTACTGGTGTCGTTCCTTTCTGAAATAGCTATCCTAAGTGTGTCAGCAATCTCTTGGAGTGTTGCGTTAGCCAGAGTTGTCGGGTCAATTATACCTGCAACACCAACTTCCTTGGCTGCGGTAGCGATCACTTCCCCTGCTTTAATGGAATCTAAGTTGAGATCATCCAACAGTCTAATCTGCAGTGTGATGCTCTCTTGTGGAAACCCTGTTTGCTGGGCTATCAAATTTACAAGCAGGGTTTCAATACTAGCGGCTCGATTGGAACTGATAGAAACACTCTGCTCTGGTACTGACTTAGGCACATCAGGAATAGAGACGTGGGACACACCACCTGGCTGATTGACCTTTGAGGGATTGAAAGAGGCAGAAAGTAGTGGCAATGTTTGCAAATCTGCTCGAATTACCTCTGTTATAAACTTTCCTCGTTGAGTAAAGTAATCAGATAGCAGTTCCCACGGCACTTGGCTCTGTTGAGTAAGTACAGAAGAGTGAAGCGCAAACTCAGATACCTGTGGGGTGGGAGATGTGTTTACTGTTGATACTTGGAACGGTCTTTCTAAAGGATTAACAATGAATGCGCGTTCTGATGCTAAAACAAAGGGGTGGACAAGACGGTTCTCGTAAAGAGTTTCCCAGTTAATTTCACCGCCATAGACAAATAGAGCGGACAGCATAGTGTTCAGATCCTTGTCAAGCCCCGGTTTTGATTCCACAGGGAAACAATGTGGTCCGTTTGGACCAACAATGTCATTGACTAGACCAGAGAGAACTTTCCCAGGACCTACCTCTATAAGCACATCACAGGTCTGCACCAGCGTTTTCACTAAAGAGACAAAATCAACTTGCGCGAGGACTTGATTGGCAAAATACTCCCGCAATGGTAGCCCCAATAATGGTTGGCGTCCGTCCACACTTGAGAATAGCGGTACGGTCATCTTCTCAAGCGTATCTGGCATCAGTTCGTGTTGACCTAGTCGTTCAGCCGCAGCCGAAACCAGTTGAGAATGAAAGCCATTGGAAACCGGAAGCTGAACTGTTCGGATCCCTTCGGTTGTAGCCAGCTCCATGACCTGCTCCACACTCGTCTGCTTACCAGAGATCACCATCTGCTGTGGACTATTGATGTTTGCCAGAACAGCGTAGCCACTAACTCGTTCCAATAGTGCCTCGGCTGTCTGCCGGGAACAAGTTAGACTTGCCATAGCGCCAGGGCCATTATTGCCGTTTACAGGTACGGACATGGCCTGTCCTCGAACCGCAGCTAGACACAGGAGAGTCTTCTCGTCAAAGGCACCTGCGGCGTGAAAAGCACTAAGCTCTCCAAGGCTGTGACCACCTACTGCAACAGGCTTAACGCCGAGACGATCCAGGTAACGCATCCAAAGCAGCGAATTCAGGCAGATGGCTGGTTGAGCCACTTCAGTTTGTGCAAGTTTTCTTGACCATTCCGCAACCTGCTCCTCATTGATAGCGCGGTCGAGTGGGACATAAATAGATTCTCGCACCCCTTGGACTCCGACATCGCGCAGCCAGGTATCAGTCTGTTCCACCAGTTCTTGTGCCCAGTTATAGCGCTCTACAAGCGATCGCGCCATATTTAATCGCTGGGAACCCTGACCGGGGAACAAAAAGCCTACTCGGTTCTGTCGAACGGCATTTCCAAGCCAGACTTCTTTGTTTGGGCTGATAACTACCTGTCCTTCAGAAGGGGGTGTTTCACGCAACAATTTTTCTAAAATATTGAGACTTTCAATCAACTGCTCAGGCGTACCCGCGATTACTGTTGCCCGAATGCGTAGTTGCGGTTCTAGTTCGCGGGTCAGGTGTGCTGCAAGATCAATTAGTTCGCCTACGCTCAACCCTTCTGCCGTCTTCCTCACAGCCCATGTGCGTCTAAGCAAATCAGAAATAGATGCGGCAGAGAGTACGAATATTTCCGTCTCCTGACTGGAAACCAGCAAAGACCGCTCCTCAATAGATGGTTGAAGATGAACCGCTGGAGCATCGCCAGATTCAAGGGTCACGTGACAATTAATGCCACCGAATCCGGCACTGGTAACTCCTGCACGCAGGCTCTCATTTTGGCTCCGAACTTCTCCTTGAAGAATTGGGTAAAGACAGTGGGCGGAACTCTTAAATACTGCGTTCGGTTCCTTGCAGCCAGCCAACGGTGGCAGAATACGGCGGTTTACCGCCATAACTGCCTTAATTAAAGCCCCAACACCCGCCGCCGCTTTGGTATGACCGACTATGGATTTGAAGGAGGTGACACCACACGAACGAGGAGCTGCCTCACCGTAAGAATTCATTGCCAGGGCAATACCTTCGAGTTCTACGCGATCGCCGACAAATGTACCAGTGCCATGCCCCTCAATGAAATCAACGGTATGGGGGCTGTAATCGGCTCGGTCATACGCACGGCGCAACGCCCCAGCTTGTCCTTCGCTGCTAGGCGCTGTGAGTCCGCCTTTTCCATCAGACGATATTCCCCATCCATTCAACACTGCATAGACATAGTTACCATCAGCGCGAGCATCCTCTAAACGCTTTAGAACTACAAAACCGCACCCTTCACCCGGTATGAAGCCACTGGCTTTTCGGTCGTAAACTGTCATATCTTGGTTAGTCAAGGCACCAGTCTTAGCAAAACCAATCAGTTCAAAAGTGTCCAGGCTGATATCTACGCCACCGGCAAAGGCAAGGTCTAAATCACCATTGGTCAAAGCGGTAGCAGCGTTAGCCACGGCAATTAGTGAAGAAGAGCAGGCACCATCCACTGTGTAACCACCACCGTGGAAGTTAAAGAAGTTGCAAATTCTGCCTGCGATCGTGTTGGAAAGGTTACCTGAAAGCGTGTCCTCGGTAATTGGTGAGAACACAGACTTATAATACTCCTCCATAGTTTCCGTTAAGGAGGTTATAAGTTGTGGTGGAAGGCTCTTTGCCTCTGCTGCTGCAATTAATGCACGTTTGACATAGGGCCAACGCAGTCGCAGGTTGGTGGATCGCGAAAACTCTCCTGTCATCGTGTTTCCAACTAACACACCAGTACGTTCAGTGGGAATGTTTGTACGTGTGTAGCCAGAATCTTCTAAAGCCTGTAGTGCGACTTCTAAGGCCACCCAGTGAGCAATATCTGCGGTCTCTACAACTGTTTTAGGAATTCGCTTACTGACCCAGTCAAACTCAAATCCATCAATGACAGCCATACGGCTTCCATAGGTTTTGTCTGGCACTGTGGAATCTGGATCGTAATAATCGGAAAGGGGCAACCGCTGATCTGGTGTTCGCCGAAACTGTTGCCGCCGAGCGAGTATATTTTCCCACAGTTGTTGTAAATTTCGTGCGTTGGGATACCAACACCCCATTCCAATAACTGCAATAGCAGGAGCAGATGCTTTGATACGTATGTCCATGATTAAGATAAGCGAAAATGATTTTTGAAAATAACAGATTTTTGAGTCTAAAAGTATTACCCAGTAAGGCTTAAGGAACCAGTAAACTTTCAGGCTATTTCGTGCTTTTCTGACTTGGTATCAAGGATAGGAGAATAGGAATTTATTCTTTGATGTGGGCAAGTAAGGCACATTCAGTAGATTACAAACTTTCAGGAACCAACATAAAAATAAGGGTTACAGCCCTCGTGAATAAGGAGGGAAATAGCACTCCTCTAATAGCGAAGCGATCGCTTGAAAGCCACCAATGGTATCGGCTGAAATCTTGATTAAAACGTGCTTTCTTAATGTCCTCGCGTTTTTCTGGAATGTCCATATGGCAAGACTTCTAAAAAACTTTGTGATTTACTAACATGATCATTATCTTCTCAAAGTTTAAAAGATTTAAGAGTGATAGACAATAACTAATTTGGTGAAAAAACTAACAATTATTGTCCTACTTTCAGTAGCTCACAAAGTTTCAGGAACTAATATAAAAATAAGGTTTTCAGCCCTCGTGAATAAGGAGGTAAATAGCACTCCTCTAATAGCGAAGCGATCGCTTTAAGACCACCAATGGTATCAGCTGAAATCTTGATTAAAACGTGCTTTCTTAATGTCCTCGCGTTTTTCTAGAATGTCCATATGGCAAGACTTATAAAAAATTTTGTGATTTACTGACATGCTCATTATGTCTTCTCAAAGTTTAAAAGATTTCAGAGTGATAGACAATAACTAATTTGGTGAAAAAACTAACAATTATTGTCCTACTTTCAGTAGCTCACAAACTTTCAGTAACTAATGTAAAAAGAAGGTTTTCAGCCCTCGTGAACAAGGAATTAATGTCCTGGAATGTCCATGTGGCGAGACTTATAAAAAACTTTGTGATCTATCTACTGAATACAGGTATTGCAATGCGCCTTTCTCCAGGCTTGGGGAGTTGTCCCATGATATTGGCGAAACTGGCGGAAGAAATGAACCATACACTGATAGCCCACCAATGCAGCAATCTGCTCCACTGTTTCTGAAGTTTCTACCAGTAAGGAACGTGCTGCTACCATTCGGCGCTGAATAATCCAACTTTGCAGAGTTTGTCCAGTTTGATGTCGCACCAGTTTAGAGAGGTAAGTAGGGCAATAACCAATTGCCAGGGCTACGTCGTTGAGAGTAATTTGTTGGTGATAATTAGCCTCAATAAAATGAAAGACTTTTTTCAACTGGGGGTTGGACGGAAAAATCAATTGAGGTGTAGTCGGTGTCTTAGTCTCAGTTTCGGGTGATTTTAAGAGTGACTCGGACTGTGCAGCATACGACTTTTGGAGCAAGACTCGTTTTTCCAAGCAGGCTCTTATTGCGCTCAATAATTCCTGTACGGTACAGGGCTTAGTGAGATAGTCATCCGCTCCCATTTCCATTCCTTTGCGGATGTCAGTCCGAGTCATTTTGGCAGTGACAAAAATAAAGGGGATAGTTGCTGTGGGAGGATTTTGGCGTAGCGTGGTTATAACGCCGTAACCATTGAGTTTTGGTATCATAATTTCGCTGATTATCAAATCGGGTAACTCTTTGTGTGCTTGCTGGACGCCGATAAGACCGTTTTCAGCACCTATAGTGTAGAAACCTTTAGCCTTAATACCTTCTAGAAAAAGGTTTCGGGTTGAGGCTGTATCTTCAATAACCAGAATTTTTTTCACCGTCTCCTCCGAAAATATTGCAATTAATAATGGTGGCTTTAATTGACACAGCGTTATATGTCACCACTAATTGCACTTGTGCAGTCATGATACAGGCAAAAGTTAGGTGTTCTGGGCTTGAACTGCCATGTCTATATATTAATCAGTTCCTTTCGTTAGTTTTACGGAAAGTTCTTTTTTTTGGGAAAAATCGTAGTTTAGCCAGCGAAGATCGCCGTTTTAGTCACAATCTTAATTTCCTGGTATTGTGAGGCGGCTACAGTCCAGCGCTTACTGACCAGTTTGTAGTTTTTTGTAATTTTTTATCGTAACCTGTAAGCAAAAATCAGGATGTTCCAGCAGTTCTTCTCTTTTGTAGCAAGTAATAACCTCAAATGCAGGATTTACGTAGCAAAGCTGCCTACCTTAAAAAATGAAAATCATCACCTCAGTCATTTCCATCAAAGAGCAAAATCTAGCGCACAAGAGTATTGGAAAGTGGTTTTTACGTAAACGCGGTTTTCCTGGTGTCCAGCCTGGGGACTTTCCGCGAGGTTTGGGTGGTTGAGCAGGAGTACCAATCGCTGCGAAAACTCCTCCCATAGCTTGAGCGACTCGTCCGGAGGTCAATTTACCCAGAGATTTTTATTAAAGTAAAGGATTATTAGTCACTATCTCACGAGCTAACTACAACTCCACAAGTCATTAAAGGTATTAAGTCACTTGATCGCTCACATTGCTTAGGGGTACTAAATTTTGCTACAGTCCAATGGAGCATCCACTTTTGGAAGCGCCAAAAGGGGACGCTCCTCTTCAATGTAGCGCGTTGCTTTAAAAGCGATACTATCGCAAGCACTATTTTATCTTCTTTGCTTGTCAAATTATCAATAGGTTCTATATGTTGAGAAAACACTTTAATTTTCCAGAAATACATTTTAGGTCTGTGGTGACTGCCGCCATCATTTTGACCAGTTTGGTAATCACAGATCGACCAGCTAAATCCGCTGTGTTAGCTTTGAGTGATGACAACTCAATCGCTGCATTTGACCCTGATTTCTCAAATATTCCCTCAAATAATGGCCTTCTCTTCTGGACTGTTGACGATGTAAATCAATTATTCCAGAACCAATTCTGGTATCGTATTGGCAGCGAAGGCAGAGAAAATTCTATTAGTACTCTTAATTTGATTGACCTCGATCAAGCTCAACCAGCTGACAACCAGTTCTCCGTTACCTACGCAGGTATTGACTTTCATATTGCGCTCAACTTGAGGTTGGATGGTGGCGCACAGGGCAGTGGCATATCTAGCTTATTCGAGAATATCACGATTAAAAACACTGGCTCTAATCAGTTAGACTTTCACTTCTTTAACTACACTGACTTTGACCTCACTGAAAATGGTGAGCAGGACACAACAAAAATAGCTAGTAGTATAGCCACGCAGTTGGATAATTTTACTTTTGCAACCGAAGTGATTAACCCAGTAGCGAACTACTATCAGGTGTCTCCTTTTCCTAACATCCTAGATGCATTGGAAGATGATGTTACCACCACCCTGGCAAATTTTTCCGAACCTCTGACTGGTGACAATGCTTACGCTTTCCAGTGGGATTTGGTTCTTGAGCCAGAACAATCTTTCTCAATCAACAACTACAAATCCATTGCCCCAGTCAAATCAGTTCCTGAGCCGACGATGACGTTAGGCTTTATAACCTTTAGCGGTTTGATGCTCATTCGTGACAAGTTAAGAAAACTGCGTTGTATTGCAAAAACTAGGGCTGGTCTGGTAGGAAAGTAGTTGTGCCAATAGTGGTTGTGAGCCTCTTGCTAATCGAACATTTGGAAATCTTGATGAAGAAGATGCTAACTTCAGCTTGTGGCTAGACTTTGAACTATTTAGTTGTTAAAAATTATTGCTTATGAGCTTCAAAACAGTAGTCTTCTACGGTTCTTACAGGAGCGATCGCCAGGGCATCAAAGCTGCTAGATTCATGATTGACCAGCTCAAACAAAGAAACCATGAGGTGATTTTTGCAGATGCAAAGGAGTATGACTTTGGCATCTTAGACAGGATGTATAAAGAATATGCCAAAGGTCAGGCTCCTGCAAAGATGGAAGAACTGGCAGAGCATATCCGAACAGCAGACGGTTTCGTAGTTGTTGCCGGAGAGTATAACCATTCCATTCAGCCAGGGTTGAGCAATCTAATGGATCACTATTTAGAAGAATACTTTTTCCGTCCTGCTGGTATTGTTTCCTACTCAGTTGGTGGCTTTGGAGGAGTGCGGGCAGCTATACAGTTACGCGCTTTTCTGACAGAGATGGGAATGCCTACTATTTCAAGCATTTTTGCCATTTCCAAAATTGGGGACTCTCTCTCTGAAGCAGGTGGTTCACAAGAAGTTGCTTTGACGAAAAGAGTCAGTCAATTTTTGGATGAATTAGAGTGGTACGAAGAAGCATTGCAACGACAAAGAAAAGAAAAAGGAACCCCCTTCTAATCAAGTCAGCCCTACCTGCTTTGTATACCAATTAACTTAAAGGTATTCTTAAACAAATGTCATTCCACTACATTTGTCATAGTTCCATTAAGCTGTCGCACTAGATAAAAATAATGGTAATTACCTCACCAGAGCAAAGATTTAGCCGCACTATAATACCTGATTAGGGTGATGAAATTTGATGTAATCGCTCCAAATCCATTCAGAGGATGTTTTAAAAGTCCTATTTTAGGTATCAAAACGTTCTAGATCCTCCTAAATCCCCCTTAAAAAGGGGGACTTTGATTCTGTTTCCCCCCTTTTTAAGGGGGGTTAGGGGGGATCAATAAGTGCCTAAGATCACAGTAAAATACTTTTCAAACAACCTCTCAGACTCCCGACAGATAGCTTGGTGTATTTCGTGTGAGTATGCCTCTGAATATAGTCATATAGGAATATGCTTTATCGCTCTCATATATGCAATTAGACGCTTGAAAAGAGATTTGCCTAAATGCTTTAATTCTATTAAATAACTTACAAGTAAATGTCAGTCTATTTTCAATAGACCATCGATAATCTTTGTAAGTTAATAATTTTTAGCTAAGTGGCAATTTCAAATATGCAAAATACATTAGTTGATAAAACCTTCCGTGACAGCGATGGCAATATTGTTTTAGCTCAGATGCCAAACCTACCGCTTATTGTTTGGATAGTAACCAGTTTACTTGCTCTAATTTTTACAACTGGCAAAATCAATACAGTGCTAGATGTACTGGCAAATGGCTCATTGTTTACTTGGGCGTGGCTGGAATTATTTCAAGGCGTTAATTATTTTCGCAGAGCGTTGGGTCTTGCCGTATTTATCGGTATTATCGCATCAAAAATTATTAGTTATACTAATTATGGTAACTTAAGAATGTAGTTGGTTGGTCGAGCCGATGATAATTTACGAGTTTAAAGTCAAAGGAAAAGACAAGCAATACAGGGCGATAGATGACGCTATTCGTACATCTCAATTCATCCAGAATAAATGCTTAAGGCAGTGGATGGATGTTAAGGGTTTGAGTAAATACGACCTAAATAAATATTGCGCTGTACTTGCTGATTTGTTCCCTTTCGCTGACGAACTCAATTCAATGGCTAGGCAATCTGCGGCAGAACGTGCATGGAGTGCAATTAGTAGGTTTTACGATAACTGTAAGAAGAAAGCCAAGGGTAAAAAGGGGTTTCCTAAGTTTAAGAAACACTGTCGTTCAGTAGAGTATAAAACAACTGGATGGAAGCTTTCTACTGCTCGCAAAGCCATAACTTTTTCAGACAAGAAAGGTATAGGAACCTTGAAGTTAAAAGGGACTTACGATCTTAATCACTACGACATTAAGCAGATTAAGCGTGTCCGTTTAGTGCGTCGCGCTGACGGGTATTACGCTCAATTTGCGATAAGCGTTGACCAAACTTTTGTTACTCAACCTACTGGTCAAGTGGTAGGTATTGACTTGGGATTAAAGTATTTCATTGCTGACAATAAAGGCAACGTTGAACCATCGCCCCAGTTTTACCGCAAGTCTGAGAAACAGTTGAACCGTGCTAATCGCAAAAAGTCCAAGAAGTACGACAAATCCCGGAAGAAAGATAAAAAGCCGCAATCAGCCAACTATCACAAAGCTAGAGTTAGGTATGCCCGTAAGCATTTAAGAGTAAGTAGGCAGCGAAAAGAGTATTGCATCTTATTAGCGTACTCCGTCATCCAATCTAACGATTTGGTAGCCTATGAAGATTTGAATGTGAAAGGCATGGTTAAAAACCGACATCTAGCTAAATCAATATCTGATGCTGGTTGGTCAACTTTTCGTCAATGGTTAGAGTATTTTGGACATAAATATGGGAAGGTAACGGTTGCTGTGCCTCCCCACAATACAAGTCAAAATTGTTCTAACTGTGGTCAAAAGGTTAAGAAGTCTCTATCTACAAGGACTCATGTTTGTCCTCACTGTAACTATGTAGAAGATAGGGACGTAAACGCCAGTATCAATATTCTGAAACTTGGATTAACTACGGTGGGGCACACCGGAAGCTACGCTTGGGGAGATTTGACATCAAAGGGCAGTTGGTGCAAGCCTGCTGTCTAACGGCGAGTCAGGGAACCAAGAATCCTCGTCACTTTAGTGCGGGGAGTGTCAAAACGGACTGAGTAATTAACCATCTATTGGTTTGTAAAGGTTAGTTGATATTTCTTGTCAAACTGTAAGTAAAGTTACAAACTAAGAAATATAGTACACGCAATTATTTTATGACTGCTATTTCTAACCTTAAATTCAAACAGCCAATTTGGCAAACTGCTATCATATTGACTTTGGGCTTTTGGCTCAGTGCTAGTTTATTTTTAGACTGGGTAATCATGCCTAGCCTTTATCTTTCCGGGATGATGAGCCAAGCTGGTTTTACTACAGCAGGCTATACGATTTTTTGGAATTTCAATCGCGTGGAATTGTTATCTGCTGCTGTAGTGTTGACTGGGGTACTAGCTTTAAGCAAAACACAATATCACTGGCATCTTGAGGGTATTGTTTTATCTGTCCTGCTGCTAACTATAGCTATGCTTGACACTTATTTCTTAACTCCCCAAATGTGCGCTATAGGAGTTCAACTCAACTTTTTTGAAGCTGCTGCTATTCCATCGACAATGAATTTACTACACGGCAGTTACTTGGTACTGGAAGTAGTTAAGGTGGTGGTTGGTAGCACACTTTTAAGCTGGTGCTGGCGGGAGCAAATTTAGGTAAAATGTGAAGTATAACAGCGAAAATGCCCACTTTTACATATCACACCAAAGACGCAAAGAATTTTTAAGTAGTCATGCAAAATTAAATATATATTGTGGAAGAAAACGCCACTTTGTTAATAACTCTTGTTCTGCACTCATTAGCATTCACCCACTACTGTTAATACTTCTATTGTGATTGGGTATTTTTATTCTAGAATGACATTTAAACTTAATCCGTGAACAAAAAGATCCCCGACTTCTTAAAGAAGTTGGGGATCTAAGCCTTGTTTAGAGGTGACTTATGTACCTGCTCATCATCTTTATTACCTACCAGGAACTTTCAACCCCCGACGCTCAAGAACTTGCCGCACATTTGGGCTAGGGGTGTAGTTATAGCCGTAGGAGGAGTTTTCAGAGTCGTCCATAATCTGAGGTGTGAGTAACACAATTACCTCTTGGCGCTGGTTGGATCTGTTTGTACTTCTAAATAGCGAACCAATCAGTGGAAGATCACCCAAAATAGGAACCTTAGAAATAGTTGTCCGGTCTGTGTCTTGAATGATGCCTGAAAGAATCAGTGTTTGACCGTCTCGCAGGCGAATCAAGCCAGAATTCAGCGATCGCTCAGATACCAAGAATATTGTTTGGTTATTACCTGAAATATTCAGTACAGCTGAAGATTGGGGTGCTTTGACAACAGGAGCCACTGATAGGGATACAAAACCATTGTCATCAATCCGATCAATTTTAACAGCTAGGGTTAAACCCACATCTGTTTTCTCAGCTGTAACAGTTTGCACAGAAGTATCACCACCACGAGTTGTTTCGCTCTTGATGTTTCCTACCACTTCTTGGGTGAGTTTGACATTAGCCGTTTGACCTTCTTGCACAATTAAGGTAGGGTCAGTCAAAATTTTGGCGTTGCCATTTGTAATCTGAGCTTGCAAGCTAGCGAGTAACCGTCTGGGGAACTGGTACAAACTTGGTAGAGCAGCTGTTGCTGTTCCCAAAACTCCTGGTGCGAACGTAATTACTCTACTGGCTGGAGTACCAGGGGTAGCAGGAACGGCAGGAACGGCAGGAACAACCACAATACCATTCTCAACAACAGCAGGAACGGCAGGAGTACCAGCAGTACCAGCAGTGGCAGGAATATCTGTAAAAGTGGTTACATTTGGTGTTCCCTGGGTAATGTCTGTTAAACCCCCTTGGAATGGATCCCCTGAAACCCCCGCTCGACGGTTAAAGAATGATTGAGCTTGTCCTGGTACATCGCTTGTTAACTGCCCATTCACAATTGTTCTGTCGCCTACTCCAGTTCCTGGAATAGGAGCGGTGGGGTTATTTAAATCCAGGAAAGTATTACCACCACTATAGGGATTAGCAGTAACAGGCGCACCACCGCTTACATTGCTTCTCGCTTCAGCGCTAGTAGCTGGTCTGGAACCACCAAAATTCAGAGATGCGGCACCGCTATCACTGCTAAAGTAGTTGTTACCAACCCCAAAGGAAAAACTGGTGTTGTAGTCTTGGGTATTCAAGAGGTTAACATCGATAATTTTGACGTTAACTACCACTTGACGACGGCGGATATCAAGCTGAGTTACTTGAGCCATTGCCATTTCAACTAGCCTGGGAGGGCCAATCAAGGTTAGAGAATTAGTCCGCTCATCTCCTAATGCCTGTAAACCTCTCAGTAATGGGCTAGAGTCTTGAAAATTAACGCGTTGAGTTTCAACTCTGCTTTCCGTGGTCGTCTGAGTTTGGGTAATAGGCGCAACTCCAGTACCCACAGGTATGGCGCTAACACTGGTAACTTGTCGTTCTCGGCTGACGGCACTTTCTGCCCCCAAACCGACCAAAAAGTTCAAGGCGGTTCCCACTGTTACCTGATTAAGTCGCAGGCTACGCATAACCAAATCACGGGTCGCATTAGGTAGTTTACCTCCTACAAAAACTGTACGACCACTGCGATTAGCTTCTAAACCACTCAATCGCAAAACGTAGTTAAACACATCTTGCACTGGCTCGTTTTCTATATCTAAGGAGATTGTTTGAGAAACTGCTGGTGCTTTATCAGCACCACTTTGCTCACCTCCCACATAAGCCAAGTTCAAACCAGCAGCACGGGCAAGCAATGACAAAACCTCACGCACTGGCGCATCTCGCAGTACTAAACGAGGTACACGTTCCTGAGTTCCTAAGTCAATGCTGCTAGGAGAAGCATCAGTATTAGAGATGGCAATATCTCCTACAGGTGGGGCGACGGCTCTAGGTAAGAAAGGTGGAGCCTGACTCACAGGTTTACCTGAACCAGCAGCTTGTGCCGGTTGTCCGTTAATCGTGATTTCCGGGTTGGGAACGAGAACATCTGGCTTTTGACCGGATTGGGCTGGAGTAGTAGGCGGTGCTGTGGATGTTGGCGCTGTTGGCCTTGGTGCTGATGCTGTAGTGCCACCAGATGGGCTAAAGCTGAGTGTAATTCCATTTGGCGATCGCACCACAGGTTGACTGCCAGGTGTATTGTTGCTGCCAGTTACCGTTACCCGGATACTATTGGCATCAAGCTGATTAACCTCCACAGACGCAATTCCTGGTGCTGGACTATCTTGACGAAAACTATTACCTTGTGGTAATCGTAATTGAGTATTGATAATATCTGCGACTAAAGCCTTGCCTCTTTTTGTAGTGAAAACTTGGGGGCGCGACCCTGAAGAAGTTTTCAAAACAACGTTAACTCCACCATCAACTGGATTTAACTGGACATTAGTAACTTGACTAATTTGTGCCAAGACTGGTTGAGCTGCCAAAAACAAAAAAGCGGCAGTACCCAATATAAAACTATTACCGTGAAGCTGTTTCACAGTTCATTCCTCACCTTATAAAACCTTGTTTACAAACAATTTTGAGTAGTTCGCTACGAGTGCCGAGTTTTAAAAGTTAGGAGTAAAAATTTAGTAGTTAAGAATGAGGAATGATAACTTAGAATTCCTAACTCCTAACTCACAATTTCTAACTCTAATTCCTAACTCCTAACTACTTTTTCGGGGCAGTTTTAGCTGCTGCGGCTACTTCTTCTGGACTAAGTGGCATTAATACCTGTAGCTGGAATGATGTATTAATCGCTGCTGGGCCTATCTGCACCGGCGTTTTATCTAATGGGGATCTTGCCTCTACTGGAGCCAAAGTTGCTTGATAATCTTTAACTATTAACAAAGGCTGTAACCGTTCAATGTTACGAATTATCGATTGTGTTTGTTCATAAGTTCCAGTAATGTCAGCATTGATACTGCTGCGTTGCAGTTTGCCGTTAACCTGTAATCCTAGACTTCCATCGATAATTGGTTCTGGTTTTTGGGAAACCGGCACAAATTTCTTCAGTTTGGCTCTCACTGCATTAAGAGAAGTTTGAGTATTGCCAGACTCAACTAAGCGGTTCAGATCCAACAGCAATGTATCCAAGGTTTTCTCATTAGCGAATAAAGCTAAAACTTGAACCTTTTGCTGCTTTGCCTGTGCTAGTTCGTCTTTAACTTTGTCAATTTGTTTGATATTGGCTTTTTTCTGCTCAATTTGCCCTTGCAGTTCCAAGCTTTTTGCTTGCTGCTGCTGATAGCTTTCCCAAGCTGGCATCAAGAAGTTTAAAAATATATAACCTGCTGATGCTAAACCAACTACCCCCACCAATATCCCAATAATTTTTGGTGTGAAGGCAATACCAAATATCACCGGTGAGGCTGGCGTTGCCTGATCGAATTCCCCACCATGTTCGGCAAAATTTAAATCATCACTCAGCGTCATTTTAAAATGACTCCTGTTTGTTGCATATTACGAATTCGAGTCACTAACCCCACTGTGCCTTTTTTTTCCAACTCCCGGATTAATTCCGAAGCTGGAACATCGCTCATACTCGATTGAATAGTGTATTTAACTACTTGGGGTGGCTTAATTATTACAGCATTGGTAGGCTGATCCACACCTGGTATTAAAGGAGCATCTACTAACGTTGCCGTCAGAATTCTGCTTTCTGTGGACTTCAAGAACCGAGATTGTTGTAAACTCAATAAGAAATCATTGACATCGTTAAAGGAACGAGCCAGTCCGCTAATTTCTAATCCTCCGGCGGGATTGTTTGGTGGCTGACCTGCTGCTGCCGCAACGGGTGGGATTTGCTTGATGTTCTCGATTTGCACTGCCGCAGGGATGCGATCGCGCAAATCTTGCAGCATGGCTGACCAAGGACGAATTTGGTCAAATACAGTGACTAAAGCTTGGGTTTCCCCTTTAATTGCGATCGTCTCTGCTTTGATTTTGTTAAGATTTCCTATTTCTGTATCTAACCTTGTGCTTTCCTGATTTAGTTGTGCTATTGTCCCTTCTAATTCAACAATCTTCCCTTGCAAAAACCACCAACCAACTCCCAATAAAACTGGAAGACCTATTCCTAGCCCAACTCCCACATACACTGGTGTCAAATTCCCCGTAGGAAACTTTAGGGCTATTCCTCCCTTTCTGTCAGGCTTTTTCTGGTATGCTGGGCGGTCTTTAAGAAAATTAACATCTAAGCTGTACATTTTGTTACACCTCCCGCATTCCTAGACCGAGTACGATCGCCAAGCCAGAGCGTTGTACCTGTGGATATTTATCAGTGTCAACTTCCAAGGACAAAGCCCCTATTGGATCTATTTGGGTAGTTGGCAAGCTCAATCGTTGGGTAAAGAATTCATCTAGCTGTTGAAGTCCACCTCCTGGCCCAGCTAATAAAATCTGCGCTACCTCCAAATTTTCACTTTGATTGAGGTAAAAATCGATGGAACGGCGCAGTTCATCTGTTAGTTCTCCCAATACTCTCAATATGGCTGCCATACCAGGATTGAGTTCAGTAACACCAGTTTTGCCACCGTCTATGGGAGTTGGGGGAATAATCATTCCATATAACAGTTCCATATCTCGTGATGTAGGTAAGCTCATTGCCCTAGCAAGGGCAGTTTGCATTTGATAAGTCCCGATTGGGACTGTGCGCGAAAATTGCGGCACTCCGTTCACGATGATGGCAATTTCTGTACTGTCGAACTCTATATCAACTAGTACTGCTGCTTCTTGCGGCCCAAATTGTCGCAGTTGCTCACGAATAGTCCGAATCAGAGCAAAACTATTAATTTCTAAGACATCAATTTGTAATCCTGCCTGCTCGAATGTACTTATATAGGTATCCGTTATCTCCTTGCGGGTGGCAACTAAGAGTATGTGAACTTTTTCAATGCCATCTTCATCTACAAAGTACCCAAGTTTCTGATAATCTACATCAGCCTCTTCACGAGGATAGGGTAGATACAAACCTGCTTCATGGTTTAGCACCATTTCTCGCAGTTCTTTGTCATCTAACTCTGCTGGCACAGGTATTATCCGAACGATAGAATCTCGCCCTGGTACACCAGTAGCAACACGAGAAGTTTTGATTTTGCTATCAGCTAGCGCCTGCTGGATTAATTGCGCCATTGCTGCGGGGTCGGTGATTTGACCATCGATAACTATCCCTTCTGGAACTGCTACCGATGTAAAGGTTTCTAGTTTCAAGCCTTGACGCTGCTTACGTAGTTGAACTACATTTACCCTTTCGGGAGCAAGTTCAATGCCGACCCCTTTATTCGATTTGCCAAACAGACTTTTGAAGTTTTTAACCACAGTTGTGCCCGCTGGACTGCTAAATTGAAAATTCAAATGATACTAAGAGACTGACTTGGTGCTAAGTAATTTATTTAGCCTATAATCTCGACAATTCTGACTAAGCTTTTCATACTCATCAAGCGTAAAAATACTGGGAAAATGATTCAATTGCGAAAATTTAAACAACTTGTTGCTTTGGGACTGCTTGGCTTATTGACCAGTTGGATTGTAAGTTGCAGCACAACTACAAAACAGGCCAGTTCAGGAGCGGCAACTGTTGAGTTTTGGACGATGCAACTCCAACCTGAATTTACCGACTACTTCAAAAGCCTAATAACGAATTTTGAATCGCAAAATCCAGGTATAAAGGTTAACTGGGTAGATGTACCTTGGGCGGCAATGGAGAACAAAATTTTAACAGCTGTATCAGCAAAAACACCACCTGATGTAGTTAACCTCAATCCGGGTTTTGCTTCCCAACTTGCCGGACGAAATGCCTGGTTAGATTTAGATGCGAAAGTCCCAAACGATGTACGTTCCTCCTATCTACCGAATATCTGGAAAGCAAGCACGCTTAATGGCAAGAGTTTTGGGATTCCCTGGTATCTCACCACACGGTTAACCATTTATAACACTGATTTATTAAAACAGGCAGGTATCAATAAAGTACCTACAACCTACGCAGAATTGGCACAAGCAGCCCAACTAATTAAAGATAAGACGGGGAAATATGCTTTTTTTGTGACTTTCGTACCGCAAGATTCCGGTGAAGTGCTGGAATCTTTCGTGCAAATGGGAGTCACCCTAGTAGATGCTGAGGGTAAAGCGGCGTTTAATTCAGCACAAGGTAAGGCAGCATTTCAGTATTGGGTAGACTTGTATAAAAAAGGGTTGCTTCCTAAAGAAGCTTTGACCCAAGGACATCGCCACGCGATCGATTTATACCAATCTGGAGAGACTACGTTTCTAGCTTCTGGGGCAGAGTTTCTTGAAACGATCGCTAATAATGCCCCGAAAATTGCTCAAGCTTCGGGAATAGCACCTCAATTCACTGGTGACACTGGCAAGAAAAATGTTGCGGTGATGAACATAGTTATTCCCCGCGATACTAAACAACCAGACAGCGCTGTGAAGTTTGCTTTATTTGTTACCAATGACGAAAATCAGTTAGCCTTTGCTAAAGCTGCAAATGTCTTACCTTCTACAATCAAAGCATTGTCGGATAGTTACTTTAAAGATGTTCCAGCTAATGCTTCAACACTGGAAAAAGCGCGAGTTATGACTGCCAAAGAACTGCAACAGGCAGAAATATTAACTCCTACTTTGAAGGATTTCAACAAACTACAAAAGGCAGTTTACGAGAACTTGCAAGCAGCAATGTTAGGCGAGAAGACTGTGGATAAAGCTGTAGAAGATGCGGCGCAAGGGTGGGACAATAGGTAAATTCGTAATTCGTAATTCGTAATTCGTAATTCGTAATTATGATTTACGAATCATATTGCAATACGCTTGGGTTAAGATCCCCCCGCCTGTGGCGACCCCCTTAAAAAGGGGGTAAAAGAGAGAGATATGAGCAAGCCTTTTTAAGGGGGGTTGGGGGGATCTCCGAACACTAAATATCACTAATCCAAGCCTATTGAATTATATTGGTGGTTGCTAAAAAGTCACCGACTAAATAAAGGGAACCACACAAAACGATTAAATCGTCTGTGGTGGCGGTTGAGGTTGCGGCTTCTAATGCTGTGAATAAATCTGGATAGATTTGGCGATCGCTTAATTCGGGACAGAGGTTATAAGCTAGGTTTGCTAATTCGTGTAGATCGGCGGAAGTTCGACCCGGCGAAGGTTCTGCTGATATTGGTACTAAATAAAGGCGATCGCCTGGGCGCAGTAAGGCGGTAAAAATATCAGCATGATCCTTATCGGAAAACATTCCCATAACCCAGTTGACGCGCTTGTGGTTAACTGTATCTAAGCTATCGACATAATCGCGCAGTACTTGAGCGGCGGCTGTATTATGAGCGCCATCAAGTAATAATTTATGGTTTTTCCAGGTAGTCCATTGCATCCGCCCCGGCCATTGAGTTTTTGCCATGCCTTGAGCGATCGCTTCTTCAGAAATCTGCCACCCCTGTTGTTGGAGAATTTCTAAAGCTGCTATTGCCAAAGCTGAATTAGTTAATTGAATCTGTCCCGCTAATGGCAACGGATATTTAATTAATTTAGAATTTTGAATTGTTTGATATTCTGCCCATCCTGGGGCTAGTTGACGGGCGGGTTGAGGTGTAAAAATCGGGCATTGTAATTCTAAAGCACGCGATCGCACAACTTTCTCTGCATCTGGTGGCAATGTTCCAACCACAACGGGACATCCAAATTTGAGAATACCTGCTTTTTCTCTAGCAATGTCAGCGACGGTAGGGCCAAGTTGCTGCCAGTGTTCTCGGCTAATGGAAGTGATGATCGTAACCAAGGGTTCCAAGCAGACATTTGTAGCATCTAAGCGCCCTCCTAATCCGACTTCTACCACAGCCACATCGACTTGCTGCTGGGCAAAATACAACCAAGCCGCCGCCGTAATTACTTCAAACTGAGTTGCTGATTCGTCCTCAGCACGAATAACCGCTTGGACTTTTTCTAATAATTGCCTCAATTCCTCAGTGGAAATTGGCTGTTCATTCAAACAAATACGTTCTGTCCAATCAACTAAATGGGGTGAAGTGTAGCGTCCTGTACGATAACCAGCCTCAGTGAGTACCGAGGAAAGATAGGCACAGACCGAACCTTTGCCATTAGTGCCAGCAACGTGAATTACTGGAATTTGGTGATGGGGATTGCCGAGATTTGCCAATAGGTTGACAATGCGATCGAGTCCTAAATGGACACCAAAGCGTTGAAGAGGTTGTATTACAGAATTGATATTCAAGGAAGGGGAGTGGGGG
>NZ_WBKM01000247.1 GCF_015714725.1 Nostoc sp. WHI | reverse complement strand
CCCCTGCTCCCCCTGCTCCCCCTGCTCTATTTGATAGAGATACCTACGAGTCTCTGCAACCAAGTCTTGTCTTTCTTCCAGTACCAGATGTGGATAACTCGCAAATTGCACCGCTAGCCCTTGCCAACGGCGGCGTTCAGTTTGGGGCAAGCCTGTTGGGAATTTTCCCAAAGTCAGGCTAAGAAATTCACTGAAGCGGTATTGTCTGCCTACCAAGTCTGTAAAGCCATGTTCGGCTTCTATTGCTAAGGCTTTGTGCAATCGTATCCAATCTGGTTTTTCATTAGTCATTGGTCAGCAGAGTGAGGAGTCATTCAATTTTAGATTTTAGATTTTAGATTTTGGATTTTTAGTTTAATCCAAAATCCCAAATTCAAAATCTAAAATTGTCAGAGTTAGGAATAAACAACTAATAACTCATAATTAATAACTCATAACTTTATTCAAACCAACTGGCACGCCATGCAGCTTCAGCTTCAGCGATCGCTCTTTCTTGATGTTTCTTTTGATACTCTCGCCCTAGCTTACTGAGTTGAACTAAGATACTGCGGATTTGCCTGCGCTCAGAGGAGAGTGTCGCGTCAGCAAATTCAATTTCTCCTAGCCGCAGGTTAATAGCCATAATGTGCGTCAGTCCAGATTCTTCTGACTGCTGCTCACTTTCAATTTCAATTACTAAGTTTAATAAATTGGGTGGCCCTGGCATTACTTCGGCAGATGCTTCTGATGCGGCCGCCGCCGCCGCTGCTAAAATCGGTTCTGGTAATTTTTTGGGTAATACCCCAGCTTTTCGTAATAAAAGATTAGTCTCATGGGAAACTTTTTTCAGTATCTCTTGGGTGACGTCTTCTATGTTTTGTTGCCATTGTGCCAGTTCTATAGGACTAGAAGTGTCGGAGGTGAGAGTCTGAAGGGTAGAGGTGTCCAAAAACGCTGGAGGTGAGGAGGATGTTACTTCCCCATCTTCCTCATCTATCCGTGCTTCTTTACTTTTAATACAAGTGAGCAATTGCTCATCTGTCAGCTTACCCAACTTACGAATGGCTTGTTGTAATTGTTGGCGCTGATTCAATGACAAATGCAGAAAGTTTTCGGGATATCCCTGCGTACAGAGGTGGTAACTCGCCAGAATCAACTGTTTTCGCACAGCTAGTCCCAAGGTGGTTAGATAACTAGCATAAGCGCTTTGTAGTTCTACTGCGATCGCCCGGATCGCTTCTTTCAGTGCTGTAATATCCTGCTCAATTCGTTCGATTGCTCTTGCCATATCTTCTTGTTCTTGCCCATATAACCCATTTTAGTAGTACAAATATACTAATTTATTTAAGGGTAACTTTCCAGAGGATTTTAAATTAAAAGCGAAATTTCGCGTCTTATACTAAATAAAATACAGGTCAGGCTATTTGCTTGACCTGTCCTTAGAAAAGCTAGGAGTTAAGAATTATGAGTTATGAATTATGAATCAAATTCCTATTAACTCCTAACTCCTAACTCCTAACTAATATTACTTAGTACCCATTTGAGCAGCGACTTCTTCAGCAAAGTTACTTTCTTGCTTTTCAATGCCTTCGCCCAATACATAACGGACAAAGCGAGCCACTTGAATGTCTTCGCCTAATTGAGTCTTTACTTGCTTGAAGAGGTCTTCCACGGAAATACTTTGATCGCGAATGTAAGGCTGATCGAGCAAAGTCAATTCTTTTAGGCGTTTTTCAATCCGTCCCTGAACAATTTTTTCTTTGATGTTATCTGGCTTATTTGCCAAATCATCCTTGCCCATTTCAATGTCTTTTTCCTTTTGAGCAATTTCGGTAGGGATTTGGTCTACACTCACATACTCGACATTTGGGCAAGCCGCAACTTGCATTGCAGTGTTCCGTGCCAAGCTTTGGAACTCTTGATTAGCAGCCACCCCCTCAGTTTGGGAACCAAGTTCTACCAATACACCAACTCGACCGCCAGTGTGAATGTAGCTGTCTACAGTACCTTGCACACCTGCTGTTAACGCAAAATTGACAAAGCGACGCACTTGAATGTTTTCACCGAGTGTAGCAATGGTTTGCTTGATGAATTCTTCTACAATCACGCTTTCATTGTCAATATAAGGTTGAGCCAACAAAGACTCAACACTATCAGCAGTTGCCGCTTGTTTGGCTAGGTTCTTAACTAAAGCTTTAAAAGCCTCGTTACGAGCAACGAAATCAGTTTGGCAGTTGATTTCTATAAGTACACCCACCCGGCCATCTGGCTGAATGTAAGTGTCTACTAGACCTTCTGCCGCAATGCGATCGCTTTTTTTACCCGCCGAGGCGATGCCCTTTTTCCGTAACCAGTCGCCAGCTTCTTCTATGTTGCCATCAGTCTCTTTCAGCGCCTTTTTGCAGTCCATCATGCCAGCACCAGTTTTTTGGCGTAGCTCTTGGACGAGTTTTGCAGATATTTCCGCCATGTTGCCTCAATTCCTAACTTGACCTTGAGTTGTAATCGCTCACCGAATTTTAGATTTTAAATTTTGGATTTTGGATTGAAGATTCAAAATTAAAAAAGTCTGAGAGCAAGGGAATTTAAACGCGAGAATAAATCTAAAATCCAAAATTAAATGACAAGCCCCTGACTTAATTGCTCTTTTCAATCTAAAATCTAAAATCTAAAATCCAAAATTGTCTCACGGGTGTTGAGTATTTCTATCTTACTCAGGGCTGGGGGATAAAAAATAATGAAGTTATGAGGTGTGAGTTTTTTCGCCTCTACCTTAGCCTACGAATTGCCGCAGGCTAGGGCGGATTGCCGCTACTCTACGAACAACCGCCCGACTTTGCACACTTGCTTCACCCCTGCTTTACTTATTCCTCTTCTTCCTCATCGGGAATTACGGCATCAGTATATTCGCTTTCTTCGTAGTCTTCGTCATACTCACCGCCCTCGTAATCTTCGTCATACTCTTCACCATCGAGCTGACCGTGACGACCTTCATAAATGGCATCCGCCAATTTTCCTACTATCAGCTTAATTGATCTGATAGCATCGTCGTTTGCTGGGATGGGGATATCTACTACATCTGGATCACAGTTTGTATCCAGCATAGACACAATGGGAATATTCAGTTTTTGGCATTCTTGAACTGCGTTATATTCCCGCCGTTGGTCTACAATTACCACGATATCGGGTACTTTCCGCATTGTTTTAATGCCGCCTAAGTATTTCTGAAGCTTTGTCATTTCCCGACGCAGCATTGATGCTTCTTTTTTCGGTAATAAATCTAGTGCGCCAGTTTCTTCTCGGCGTTCCAAATCTTTCAGGCGGTCTACCCGTGTTTTGATTGTTGCCCAGTTGGTCAACATTCCGCCCAACCAGCGCTGGTTAATGTAGTGGGAACCACAACGGCTGGCTTCTTGGGCAATAATTCCAGCTGCTTGCCGCTTGGTGCCGACAAAAAGAAATTTCTTCCCTTGCTCAGAGTGCGATCGCATATAGTTATAAGCATTATCCATCAGTTGGGCAGTCTGCACCAAGTCGATGATATGTACACCATTGCGGGAAGTATAAATGTAAGGAGACATTTTTGGGTTCCAACGCCGGGTCTGATGCCCAAAGTGAACCCCTGACTCCATCATTTGAGCCAATGAAACTACTGGCATATAAATTCTTAACTCCTATTCGGGTTAAACCTCCATCCAAGTGTATTTCCCAACTGGGAAACACCCGAATTCTTAGATGTGCGAGATTATAGTTAACCATACTAGGTTAGCATATTTTAGGGGCATTGGGCATTGGGCATTGTGGTGTTATTTTCCTGATACCCCTACTCCCCATTCCCTACTCCCCATTCCCTACTCCCTACTCCCTACTCCCCATTCCCTACTCCCTACTCCCCATTCCCTACTCCCTTTCGATTTTGAGACTAAGTGAACTCGATAGTCTCAACAAACTCTAAAATATTATCCTTAATGTCTTCGGCTTCTTCTTCAACCGAGTCGGGAGTTTCGCCGTTTAAAAAGCTGTGTTGACTGCTAACTATATATAAAAACTCACCATTGATAAAGGTGAGTAGCCCTCGGTAGGCATCCAATCTCATCGCAGTTCCATTATTTTCTTGCTTAGAAATCGTCGAACCTTTGGGCATATCTACTAACACGTAGTAAGCCCCTGCCAAAGTATCTTCCAAATATTCTGCATACTCCACAGAAGCATCTGGTACATTGGCAAAAATCGCTTGGGATATATACTTGTCTACTAAAATTGTTTGTAAATATTCTTCTTGTCCAACAGACTCCAATTCTTCTAACTGTTCCGGCGGGAAAGGATAATAATCGATTCTCAGCAATGTGCCAATGTCATCGGAAAAGCCAACTACTCCTTCCTGACTTTGAATTCTACCGCCCTGCTGGGGATCAACCGGAATCGTTACCGTAAAATTACCTAAGGGGGATTGATATGTCTGTTGAGTATAATCTTCTATGACTACTGTTTCATCTTCGTCATCTTCATATTCTTCTTCTTCTGCTTCTTTAAAGGCTGCAATTACCTCTTTGATGATTTCCTCTGCTTCTTCATCCTCAAGTTCCAAGGCTGTTTGTAGCTTTTTGAGGTAGGCTTGTTTTTGTTTAGGGATGGCGAGTTCATCGTCTAAAAGCACTATCACTCCAGCAGCAAAACCATCCAGAACTAACTCATCTGAGAGAGATACTTTGGCGGCATTAAATAGGGGTCCAATTCCCTCCTCTTCTGCAATGCCTATAAGTCTATCGACTATTTCTGTAATTTCATCTTCTGAGTATTCCTCGAATACCTCGAATTCCCAGAGGATAACCGCTAAACTTTCTGCATCTACATCTTCAATCGATGAATCAGCGATCGCTGTGACAGCTGCGATCGCCGCTACCGCTTCCTCTGGACTTAGTGATTCTTCTGATGTCTTTGGTGAGTTAAAAATCTTGTCATGTTTGGTCATAATCGTTACCCAAATTAATTGCTTTATAGTAATAACAGATTGAAAGTGACAATGGTCAGTTTAGCAACAGAGCAAATCTCCTAGAGAGAAACTTCGTTAATAAATAAGTTGGCACAATAAAACTAAATGATAAATTGAACATACATAGTTACCATTTTTATAAAAATACTTTGGTTTGAATAGTTCTGATGATCTAGTCACTACCACTCCATGATTATTTTTCGCGCACAACTCTATAGCTTGACATCCAGTGGTAACAAAAGGAATTTGTTACCTCAAATTTATATATTTTTTGATTACTTATTATTTACTTTCTTTAAAAATCTTAAAGATAAATATATATTCTTTAAAACAAATAATTTTACTCAATTATGTATGAAGCTCGACGAGCCTGCCGCCGAATGTGTCTACCTTACTCAAACACAAGCTAGGCTCAGTATTTCCCGCAGGTCACTTTGACTAGATATTGATATTGTAAATTTTTGTTAGCAAGCAATTACCGTCAATAACTGCTGTATCCCTTTGTTTTTATCCTCTAGCAGAGGAATTACATCTATTGATAGAATTATAAACTAGCTAGCGATAGATACCTACACCGTGGGCAGGATGTCAAAATACCGATGTTTGTAGCTCACATAATACTCAAAACGCTGTACTGTTGAATCTACAAACCTGAATTTCGTGAAATTTTGAGTTTTTTATGGTAACAACTCCTCCATCCCAGTTTTCACCAGATCAATATAAAGTTGATTCTGCACAAGAAAAAGTAGAAGCTCTTATAGAAACACCACCATCAGATACGGAGGTTGACCTAGAGTTCCTTTACACTAGAGATATTGAATTTCGTCAGGAAACCATTTACTTTCTTGTGGTTGATCGCTTTTTTGATGGCGATCCAGATAACAGCGAAGGTGCAAATTCCGAGTTGTACGATCCTAATAGGCAAGATTGGGGTAAGTACTGGGGTGGAGACTTGCA
This sequence comes from Nostoc sp. WHI, assembly GCF_015714725.1. Lineage (GTDB taxonomy): Bacteria > Cyanobacteriota > Cyanobacteriia > Cyanobacteriales > Nostocaceae > Nostoc. Next base: position 42,204 of record NZ_WBKM01000247.1, on the reverse strand, counting down.
AGGTGTCATTGACAAATTGGACTATCTCAAAAATATGGGAGTCACAGCCCTTTGGCTAACTCCGTTATTCGAGCAGGTTGAAGAGTTATTTGTTGGTAATGCAGCGCTACATGGCTATTGGACAAAAGATTTTAAGAGGCTTAATCCTCGCTACATTGCTGACGGAGACAACCCTTCTTTAAACGCTACCCAGGAAGAAAGAAATACGACCTTTGATCGGTTAATTACAGAACTGCACAAGCGCAATATGAAGCTGGTGCTGGATATTGTCTGCAATCACAGCAGCCCTGATACCAGTGGTAGTAAGGGTGAATTATATGATGATGGCGTCAAAATTGCTGACTTCAATGACGATGTTAATCATTGGTATCACCACTATGGCGAAGTACAAAACTGGGAAGATGATTGGCAAGTACAGAACTGTGAATTATGTGGTCTAGCAACCTTCAATGAAAACAATACGGAATATCGTGAGTATATCAAGTCAGCCATTAAACAATGGCTAGACCGGGGTGTGGATGCACTACGGGTGGATACTGTCAAGCATATGCCCATCTGGTTTTGGCAAGAATTCACTGGTGAGATGACCAATCACAAACCAGATGTATTTATTTTTGGTGAATGGATTTACAGTAATCCTAGTGACGATCGCTCGGTGGAATTTGTTAACCACTCAGGGATGACACTTCTAGACTTTGGGTTGTGCGTGGCAATTCGAGCCGCACTAGCGCAAGGTTCAGAAAACGGATTCCAAACAATTCAATACATCTTTGACCAAGATTATCGCTACAAGGGGGCAACAGAGTTAGTCACCTTCATCGATAACCATGATATGTGCCGCTTCCAATCGCTGAATCCCGATCCAGCGATGTTGAAGATAGCGATCGCCTTAATCATGACATCTCGCGGCATTCCCTGTATATACTACGGCACAGAACAGTATTTGCACGATGACACCGATGGCGGTAATGACCCATATAACCGCCCGATGATGGAAAATTGGGATACTGAGAGTGAGATTTATCGTTGTATCAGGCTGCTGTCGGGATTACGGCGACTGAATCCAGCCGTATCAATGGGTAGCCACTGGCAAAAATACTTAACACCCGACGTTTATTGTTATTTGCGCCGCTATCGTGACTCACTGTGTTTTGTAGCTTTAAACCGGGGAGGAGAAGTTACTCTACCAGAAGTAGAAACAGAATTACCCGATGGCGAACATACCTGCGTGGTAACTCGTAATAAGTATGAGGTGAAAGATGGCAAGATTTATAACCTGATACTGGAAGAACGGGGAGTGCTTGTTTTCAGCCGCGTTGGGGAACGGATAAAAGGACAAACAATTGTGCGTGTCCAACTCACTGGCGTGCATACCGAACCCGGTGAAATCATTGTGGTAACAGGAGATTGCCCAGAGTTGGGTAACTGGGATATCAGCAAAGCATATCCTTTAGAGTACATCAACACCAATACTTGGTCTGCTGAGATTCCTTTTGATGAAAGTGCTGGTAAGCTGATTGCTTATAAATATGCCATGTGGCGGGAAGGGCGATCGCCTCTGCGCGAAAATTTGGTAAATCGCCGTTGGGTAATTGCGAAAGAAGGCACAGTCAAATGGCGTGATACCTGGGCATCGGGAAGAGAATCGTAGAGTTTCCAATAAATTTGATTCAAAATACAGAAATTCAGTCTAATACCCTCTATAAAGAGATTAGGCTGAATTTTTTATTCGGTTTCTGTGCTGGGTAGAGCGAGCCGCAGACTATCACCTTTAATAAATTTTCTCTTCAAAATGATGTCGTCTGAGATTTTTCCAAGCAGCCGTCTTTGTATTTGTATTTACCTACAGGTAAATCGGCGATCTTTTCAGGCTTACAACATTCGTATAAGAGGTCTATTGCATTACTCACTTTGCCGTAACCTTTTTTCTAAAGCGGATGCACTAAAAGTCAAACCCATTACTAGAAGATAGTAGATTAAGCCTGCAAATAGCAAAGGTTCAAAATAAATATATTTATTTGCACCAACAATTTGGGCACTGCGTAATATTTCCACTACACCAATTGTTGACACTAATGCAGAATCTTTTAGCAGTCCGATAGTTTCATTCACCAATGCTGGAAGAATGTTCTTCAATCCTTGAGGAAAAATTATATCCCACATCATCAACCAATAGGGAACACCCATAGACATCGCCGCCTCACTTTGTCCTTTATCCACCGCTTGAATCCCACCCCTGATGGTTTCCGACATATAAGCCCCAGAATTGAGGGTAAAAGTTAGTACTCCTGCTTCCAATGCCGAAATGTCATAACCTGTAAGCTGAGGTGTTGCGTAATAAACCAACGCCAACTGTAACAGCAAGGGTGTGCCTCGAAAGACAGAAGTGTAGGCGTTAGCAAGCCAGGTAAGCGGTTTGATGCCGATAATTTTTAATAGAGAGAGTATTGTTCCCCAAATTAAACCCAAGGATACAGATAATAATGTAAACAGCAAAGTTAAGGGAATTCCCCGAAGAATAAAGGGAATATCTGGGAGGATTCTGGTGAAATCGAGATTGAGTCCACTTTTAATAGGAGTTGAGGATGCAGTAGTGGCGATAATATTCTGTGAAAACCACTTGGTTCCTAGTTTTTTCAATGTACCCAAGTCCTTCATTTGTTGAAGCACTTTGTTAAACGGTTCCACCAAAGAAGAACCTTTGGGAAAAGCGATCGCTGATCCACTTGCTTCGGATGAGGGAATAGTATTAAACTCTAAATCTGGGTTAGCTTGGGCGAATCCTTTAGCGACGGTATCTTCAACAATTGCGGCATCAATTCGCCCCGATTTAATTTCTTGAACTACTTCCGGCACTTTGTTGAGTTGCTTTAGCTGAATACCCGCAACTTTTTGAGCAATTTTTTGAGCATTTTGCTCTTGTATCGTTCCTAGTTGCACTCCAACTTTTTTACCTGATAAATCTTGTGGTTGCTTTAAGTTGCTACCCTTGAGGGCGACAATTGTATCTTTGGCTTCGTAATAAATAATTGAAAAATCAATATTTTTCTGACGTTCTGGAGTTGGAGTCATCCCAGCCATTGCAAAATCAGCCCGATTTGCTTGGAGTGCAGGAATCAATCCATTAAAATCGGATTCCATTATCTGAAGTTTAAACCCTAGTTTTTGAGCTAGAGTCTTGGCAATATCTATATCAAAGCCAACGATTTGGCGATCACCTCCTTTGGTATCATAAAATTCATAAGGCGGATAATCTGGTGAAGTAATCATCGTCAGGGTATCTTTATTTAAAGATGAAGCAGCTTTTAGAGGATCACTATGTCCTGTGATCATGTTGATTACTAAAATTGCTACAAACAGTATCGTTAATAGCCGAACTTTTTTTTTCTTCATATTTAAAGGAATTCCTCAGAAAGCAGGGAAGTACTTTGTTTTATACTTAACGAACGTCCGCTATGGACTTGGCTTAAGATTATTCAGCGTTTTTTCAATAATTTCCACTGCTGTTGCAACGCCATTTTCTAAGCAGATTTTTTCAGCGAGTGCAGTAGCGCGATCGCGTATACTTTTATTTTGAACTGCGGTTGTAATTGCGATCGCTAATGAATCTACAGTCAATTCATTCTGGCGAATCATTGCGGGACTCACACCTAATTTGACACCTAAATATCCCCAAAATGGCTGATCTGCCAAAAATGGAATTATGATTCCAGGTACTCCGGCTCGAAATGTTGCGGCAGTTGTTCCTGCACCACCATGATGTACAATACAGGCCATTTGAGGAAATAACCAACTGTGGGGAATCGATTCTATTTCAAATATAGTATCGGGTAAGTCTGCATTTTCAATCCCACCCCAACCCGTCAGAAAAATTCCCCGTTGCTGAGTTTTAACAAGTGCAGCTAAGGCAATTTCAGCGACTTCTTGGGCTTGTTTTCCGCTCATGCTGCCAAATCCAATGTACACCGGAGGCGCACCCGAATTAAGAAATTCAACTAAGTCGGGAGGGGGTGTAAAGTCCGCAGGTGGATCAAGAAACCAGTATCCAGTAACATGGTTGTGTTCTGACCAATCGACTGGCTTAGGGATAACCGAAGGACTAAACGCATTTAAAAATTGGACTTGAGCAAGTTTCATGCGTTTAAACGGCAAATCCCACAATTTTAATGGTGGTTCGTTCAGAGTTGTTTCACGAAATTGATTAGTACTTTTACGGAATACAAACCAGAACAATTGGCTGATCACAATATACGTAAATCGATTATACAGACTTCCTAGCCGGGCCAGTTCTGGTGGTGTAACTGTATTCGGAAACGCGCTAGTGCGATTCAACGGTTGCATTGATGCCAAATAAAAAGGAACTCCCAACTTCTGGGCAATATCAAATCCCCAAAAAGCAACACTCCCACTGATAATTACATCGGTTAAGATACAAGCGTTCCATGAGTCCTCTAATGCAGTTTTCATAATCGGATCAATTACGGCTGCAAACTGACGCGGGAAGTTAATTGGATTTTTTGTTTGCATTAACGCTTGTCCGGCTTCGCTGGCGAGTGCTTCTTGAGGATTACCGCTAATTAAAGCAAATTCTAATCCGTATGCGCGAATTTCTGGCTCAAATTTGGCGTGGGTTGCTAGTTGCACCCTATGTCCAGCGTTTTGCAAGCCTATCGCCAACGCTATGTAAGGCTGAACATCGCCACGCGAACCAATGGTTAAGATTGTGATGTGCATAATTTAAGGAATTTGTATAGTTTGTTTCATAAGTGTTTTAATGCATGGGTTTAATAAAGTTAATCATATTTTTGACTTTACTTAAAAAATAAGTAAGTATTAGCACTTGTCATCTCTAATCTTGATCGTGAAACCAAGTGATTATTTAGAAAATTGAAAATGAAACGTTCAAATCGCCTTGCTTGGATGGGAGCGATCGCACTAGCAGCCATTATTTTACTTAGTTTGATCGCGGCTCCCAATAATAGTAAACTTAATAATGGCTCTACTTATAACCGCGCCTCCGATGGCTATGGTGCTTGGTATGCTTTTATGCAACAGCAGAAAATTTCTATCAAGCGCTGGCAAAAACCTTTTAGTGATATTCAGCCAGAGAATAGCCCTGTTACCCTTTTGCAGGTAAGTAGCTCTCCCAGAGAGGCGAGCCTGGATAGTGAAGAGCTTGAATGGGTAGAAAAAGGGAATACTTTGGTAATTTTAGGTACGAGGGCGCGGGTTACAGAAGCAGACTTTAGCACCATGCAGAAATCTCCCCAAGGAGATGTTAAGATTGACACGCGCAGACGATATCGCAAAGCTAACCAGAAGCAAGTTAATTTAGGCGATCGCTTTGGTGCTGTAGTCTGGGAAGAAAAGTATAAAGAAGGAAGCGTGATTTTTTCTACCACTCCTTATTTAGCCGCTAACGCTTACCAAGATTATTTAAGTAATTTTAAGTATCTAGCCAATTTAGTTACTCAAAAAGGTAACACAATATTAGTAGATGAATACATCCACGGCTATAAAGATGCCGATATTAGAGAGAAAGAAAACGAAGGAAGTTTATCAAGTTTCTTTGCAAAAACTCCTCTATTTCCAATATTAGTGCAAGTAGGTATCCTGCTATTGATGCTAATTTGGGCGCAAAATCGCCGCTTTGGTAAGCCAGTAGCTTTAGATATACCAGTCATAAACAACAGCGAGGCATACATCCAAGCTTTAGCAGGAGTGTTGCAGAAAGCTGATACGAATAACTTTGTTGTCGAGATGCTAGGTAAACAAGAACAACTGCAACTCCAAAAAACTTTAGGATTAGGGCAAATACCTTTAGAACATCAAGCCTTGATCAATGTCTGGATAGAAAAAACAGGCAAAAGTCCAGCAGAACTAGATGCAGTTTTAAAGCTACAATCCCGGAAACAACCCATCAGTGAACGAGAACTGTTAAGCTGGTTGGGGAAATGGCGAACCATTAGGGTAATTCGTAATTCGTAATTAATTTTTGCAATTAGGCATGATATTTCTGCGTTAGTTCTTTATAAATAAAAATATGAGCGAAACCCATCCTATCTTAATTCGCCTCGGTCAAGGTCTTAACCAAGTAATCGTCGGACAATCTAGCCTTATACAACAACTCCTAATAGCATTGCTAGCGGGGGGACATATAATTTTAGAAGGAGTACCGGGAACTGGTAAAACCCTCCTAGTTAAAGTTTTAGCGCAGTTAATCCAAGGAGACTTTCGCCGGATTCAACTAACACCAGATGTCTTACCATCGGATATTACTGGTACAAACATTTTTGACTTGAATAGCCGCAATTTCACTTTAAAAAAAGGACCAATATTTACCGAAATATTGCTAGCAGACGAGATTAACCGTACTCCTCCCAAGACACAAGCGGCGCTGTTAGAAGCGATGGAAGAGATGCAAGTAACACTCGATGGTGAAAGTTTGCCCTTACCAGATTTATTTTGGGTGATTGCGACGCAAAACCCCTTAGAATTTGAGGGGACTTATCCCTTGCCAGAAGCGCAGTTGGACAGGTTTTTATTTAAGCTGGTGGTAGATTACCCAGATCAAGCTGCGGAAAAACAAATGTTACTCAATCGTCAGGCGGGTTTTGCAGCACGGCGTTTGGATATTAGCCGTTTGAAACCAATAGCAACAGTAGCCGATATTTTGCAAGCACGACAAGCAGCTAAAGAAGTTAAAGTATCAGAAGCGATCGTTGATTATTTGTTGGCATTGGTGAGAACATCGCGCCAACATCCCGATTTAATTTTAGGTGCATCGCCTCGCGCCGCCGGTGCTTGGTTGCAGACATCTCAAGCCTTAGCCTGGTTAGCTAAAAGGGATTTTGTAACGCCAGATGATGTTAAAGCAGTTGCATCGCCCTTGCTACGTCATCGGCTTATTTTGAAACCAGAAGCAATGCTGGATGGTTTACAAATAGACGCGGTAATTGCATCGGTAATTAATCAAGTGCCAGTTCCCAGGTGAAAAAATTCTGGCGTTGCTGAATTCAGGCATGAAAATGATTTTGCGTAATTTCAAAACCTTTAAATTAAGAACAGCCTTCAACATATTCGGCTTCCGGCAATTTACCCGCTCTCAACTTAGTGACAATCTTACCATCAGTCTCGAAGACTAGACGATAGTTCTGATCATCGCGGTCTTTTGGGACGAAAGTTAGATAATGTCCGTCTTTGACATATTTATGGGATGTGACTTCAATCTTTCCTGGGTAAAGGGACTTGATTTGCGCTTCGGTGTCGCTAATTTTTGCACCTTTGAGTGTAGTAATCTGAGTATTTTGCCGCACGTCTATTCTAGAAATGCGACCTCCTGTTACCATGAATGAAAGATTTTTGGGTTCATTTTGTGGCTTAACATAATAGCAATTGTTATTTGGTGGATCACCCACTAGCTGAGTACCAGCAGCTTTTGCCGCTTGGGGGACAGTCATGCCAACTCGTACTGGGCCGATGCCGTTGATAAACAGTTTTGACTGGTTCGTTAGTTTTGACTGTCCTACAACTGTGCTGACAGTCAGAGAAGAAACTGCCAGCGTGACGGTGACAAAAGTCGAGAATTTAGTTTTGCTATTCATGATTGTGCAAATTAATAATTATTTGCTATTGATGGCAGTAATAAATCTATATAGTGATTGTATCGTTAGTTGATCACTGGGATATTTTTTATTTGGAAGTCCCTTATATCTAATTCCTAACTTCTCGCTTTAAAAAATGGTTCCTTCCAGACGAGTTTATTTATTGTTGGTTTTGGGTATAGTGATTGTTCCGATCCTATCCTTATTTCTTACCATTAGAGCAGCGATCGCCATCACTTTGCTATTTGATGCCGTAGTTCTCCTATTAATGGTTATAGATGGTTTGTGGGTGCAACGTTCTCGCGTACAAATTATCCGCGAATTACCGCCACGATTATCAATTGGGCGAGATAATTTAGTTGTATTAAAAGTAACATCGGAAAATACCAACGCTCAAATTCAAATCCGTGACTATTACCCCACAGGGTTTGGCGTGTCTGCGCCTGAACTTAGCGCCATCATTCCCCGGAACAGCACTCAGGAATTAACGTATACTGTCCACCCGACGCAGCGCGGAGAGTTTCCTTGGGGAAATATTCAAGTTCGTCAGCTGGGATTTTGGGGATTAGCTTGGGATGATTGGCAAATTCCCCAAAGTCTGCCAGTGAAAGTTTATCCTGATTTAGTGGGATTGCGATCGCTTACAATTCGTCTGACACTGCAATCATCGGGATCAATGCGCCAAGCTCGTCAAACGGGTATTGGTACAGAGTTTGCTGAACTGCGAAACTATCGCACTGGTGACGATTTGCGGTTTATTGATTGGAAAGCTACAGCTCGGCGAGTTGGTGCTTATGGTAATGCAATGCCATTAATAAGGGTTCTGGAACCAGAACAGGAGCAAACTTTACTGATATTACTCGATCGCGGCAGGTTGATGACAGCAAAAGTGCAGGGTTTGCAGCGATTTGATTGGGGTTTGAATGCAACCTTATCCTTAGCTTTGGCAGGTTTACATCGAGGCGATCGCATCGGTGTTGGTGTATTTGATCGCCAGATGCATACGTGGATACCCCCAGAACGCGGTCAACATCATTTGAGTCAGCTAATTGATCGCCTAACTCCGATTCAACCAGTATTATTTGAATCTGATTATTTGGGGGCAGTAACAAATGTTGTGCAGCGACAAACTCGGAGGGCGCTGGTAGTGGTGATTACCGACTTAGTTGATGTTACCGCCTCTACAGAACTCCTCGCGGCACTCTCCAAGCTAGCGCCTCGCTATTTGCCATTTTGCGTGACTCTACGAGATCCGCAAGTTGATCGTCTGGCGCACACCTTCACAGATGATGTTACAGGTGCTTATGCTCGTGCAGTGGCACTCGATTTATTAATGCAACGACAAGTAGCATTTGCTCAGTTGAAACAAAAAGGTGTATTAGTACTAGATGCACCAGCAAATCAAATTGCCGATCAGTTGGTTGACCGATATCTGCAACTCAAAGCGCGGAATCAACTTTAGCTAATTCCAGTGATATCAAGTTCGGCAAATCACTTACGATATGTCATTGCGAATGTAACGTACTCCTTCGGAGAAGCAAGCTACGCGCTTGCGTCTCGTAGAGAAGCGGCATGTTCGCGCAGCGTCTCTAAGAGTTGCAATCGCAAGGCTTTGGGATTGCCGCGCGACCCTCGCAATGACATAAGTATTAAGCCGGACATGATATGATTCATCAAATGCGAGGTAATATTTTCAGCACCTCGCAATACTTGCCTAAAGAAATGAACCACTAATCACGATTAAACAATCACAAAATTGTTGTTGGTTAGAGACAATCCAGTAGATTTGCTGAGGTTTTCCAAGTTTTGCAGGATGACTTTGGTACTAAAAATGCTCGTTCCATAATTATCCCTATAACTATTGATCGCTGCGATCGCCTGGATTAGGCTACACCCATACTATGATAAAGATAAAGTCAGTGCGTGGCGATGTTAGGTTGCCAAAATTACCAACGCAGACATGATCCAACTTAGCCAAGAACAGTTGCAAACTATCCGCACTCATGCCGAAAGCACCTACCCAGACGAGTGCTGCGGGATTATTTTAGGCTATCTGGCTAGTGAAAGCAAAATTGTGGTAGAAGTCATGCTAACAGAAAATGTCTGGAATACAGAAGCGGCTGCTGATTTCCCAGGGGAACGCACAGCAGAAAGTAAAAAACGGCAATATGCGATCGCACCTCAAGTTATGCTAGAAACACAAAAGCAAGCACGCGATCGCTCACTGAACATTATCGGCATTTTTCACTCCCACCCGGATCATCCTGCTATACCCTCAGAATGCGATCGCCTCTATGCTTGGCAAGGATACTCGTATATAATAGTTTCCGTCCAAAACGGTAAAGCCGGAGAACTCCGAAGTTGGAGCCTTGACCATCATCATCAGTTTCAAGCAGAGGCAATTGAAATAATTCCTAATTTATAATACTCAGAAGAGGCTTAATCCTTTGTTTCCCAAGTCCGCCTAGGCGGACTTGAGTTTGTATAGCCACAAATGAGCTTCAGCGGGGCTTAATTTGACACGCATGAGCAATTATTTATGTACCCCTGCGTGGTCTATTTACCTGAAAATAGCTAATTAAGCACTTCGCTATCTTCCTCTGCTGCTGATTTATGGAATACGAATCACGATTAAACAACCACAAAATTGTTTTCGGTAAGTGACCATTCAAATCCTATTTGTGCAAATTTAACCTGACTAAATGCACCCACACTGCCATCTTGGTCAAAGAACAATGCACCTGTAACGTTGTCATAGATAAATCGTTGATTGCTTGTGATTGCAGATGTTCCGATGGTAAACTGCTCAGATGAGAGTGAACCTAGTGATAAACCGCCACTAAAGCCAGTGGACGATACTTGAATTAGTCCACCATAGCTATAGATAGTATCTATGCCTTCATTAAAACTATTGAAAGCAAAGGTATCAAAACCGTTGCTGCCGCCTATCAGTATGTCGTTCCCATCGCCCCCAAGCAGCAGATTATTGCCTGATGAGTAGTCAACATTCAAGTAATCGTCACCAGCACCACCGTTAAGGGTGTTATTGCCAGAAACAGTATAAACTCCATAAGAAGAGTATACCGAGCTATCGCCAGAGGCAGTAAGAGAATCATTGCCATCGCCACCATCGAGTAGGTTATTGCCAATTGAGTAGTTAATATTTAAGGTATCATCACCAGCGCCACCATTAAGGGTGTTATTACCAGAGATAGCATCAAGAAAAAACTCGCCACGGTACTTGAAGGCAGAGCCATAGGCAGTGAGATAATCAGCGCCATCACCTCCATCCAGTAGGTTATCGCCTGATGAAAACTCAACAATCAAGCGATCATTACCCTGGCCGCCAATAATCGTATCATTGCCATAATAGCCCCCGAGAGAATCGTTGCCATTGCTCCCCACAATCAAGTCATCGTAGGCTGTACCATCGATGTTTAATCTTTCGATATTCTCGTAGCTAATCTCATTGGGACCTACCGTAATTGATCCTTGGTCAGTAGTAGCATTGAAAGTTGAAATGATCCCCCCTGTATAGTAATTAGCATTGTAATAATTGACAGATAATAAATCGTCACCTGTTCCTCCATTTACTGTTTGAGTCAATACAGAAGAGGGGGCAATATATGATGCCCTGAAAGAGAAGGAGTCATTGCCATCATCTCCATTCAGTAGATTATTACCTCCTGAATTGTCAATGCTGAAAATATCATTACCATCGCCTCCGTTGAGAGTGTTATCGCCTATTGAATTGTCAACATTTAAGTAATCATCACCAGCACCACCGTTGAAGGTGTTATTGCCAGATGCGGTGTAGCTTTGATTGAAATAGCCAGAGGCAGTAAGAGAATCATTGCCATCGCCACCATCGAGAAAGTTATTACCTGTTGAATAGTTAATATTGAAGGTATCGTTACCAGCAGCACCGTTGAGTGTGTTATTACCTGATGCGCTACCTGCACTAAAGTAATCGTCGCCATCGCCACCATCGAGGAAGTTATTGCCTGTTGAATTGTCAACAATTAAGTAATCATTGCCATCGCCACTATCGAAGAAGTTATCACCTGTTGCAGAGGTAGCATTTAAGTTATCATTACCAAAACCACCGTTGAGGGTGTTATTGCCTGTTGCAGAGGTAGCATTTAAGTTATCATTACCAAAACCACCATCGAGGGTGTTATTGCCTGTTGCAGAGGTAGCATTTAAGTTATCATTACCAAAACCACCATCGAGGAAGTTATCGCCTATTGCAGAGGTAGCATTTAAGTAATCGTTACCCTGACCGCCAATAATCGTATCATTGCCACTACTGCCCCCGTAGAGAGAATCGTTGCCATCGTTCCCCACAATCAAGTCATCGTAGGCTGTACCTGTGATATTTAATCGTTCGATATTTTTGTAGCTAGCCCGATTCGTCCCATCTGTAATCAAGCCTTGGTTATTACTAGCGTTAAAAGTCGAAGTGATTCCGCTAGTAGTGTAGGTGTAATCGACAGACAACAAATCATCACCTGTTCCACCATCGAGGGTGTCATCACCTCTTCCCCCATCCAGCGTATCATTACCACTTGTGCCTACAATCAAGTCATTATAGGCTGTACCTGTGATGTTTAATCGTTCGATATTTTTGTAGCTAACCCGATTCGTCCCAACTGTAATCAAGCCTTTTTTGGTACTAGCGTTGAAAGTCGAAGTGATTCCGTTAGTAGTAGTAGCATAGGTGTAATCGACAGACAACAAATCATCACCTATTCCCCCATCTACCGTTTGAGTCACTAAGGAAGAAGGGGCTGTATATGAAGCACTAAAATAAAAGGAGTCATTACCAGACTCTCCATTGAGAGTATTTCTGCCTTGAACTTCATAGGCGGAAAAAGAATCATCTCCTGATCCACCTGAAACCGTATTGTTACCAGTAGAGTAATTAATACTAAGGATGTCATTTCCTGCACCTCCAGAGAGGGTATTATTTCCAGCAGAGGCAGAAGCATCAAGGAAATCACTCTCAGAGCCACCGTCTAAAATATTATTCCCAGAAGAAACGGAAATATCTAAATTATCAGACCCACTTCCACCCTTGAGAGTATTTTTCCCTGTAGAATAGGAGGCAGCAAGGGAATCATTTTCAGAGCCACCATCTAAAATATTATTCCCAGAAGAGTAGGAAATATCTAAATAATCAGACCCGCTTCCACCCTTAAGATTATTTGTCCCTATAGAATAGGAGGCATAAAGAAAATCATTACCATAATCACCATCTAGGGTGTCATTGCCCCCATTCAGATATGGGTCATCATAATACCCATTACGGGGATCATAGTAATAAAAATTCCCATATAGGTAATCATCACCTCCTAAGCCTTTAATGAGGTCATTGCCCGGTGTGCCATATAGATAATCATTACCATTCGTGCCATTGATATTTGCCATAACTTTCTACCTACCTAAATTATTGATGTTTTCAGTAACTTCAGTTCTCAATCTGTTGTTAGTGCTGTTTTAAGGCACAGTGAACTAGCCGAGAGTTGAGGCTTTCAACTTCGATATGGTTTTAACGTCACCGTTGAGGGTTAGCAGTTTTTCCTAAAGATTCGCTATCTTAACTAGCTTGCATGTAATACTTATCCAAATTATCTAGGACTATATGTAAGTCTTAGGAACTGTACAAATTTACGAGCGTGTGGATGTTTGAAAATAGCCTGCTTCGGGCTTTTCTCAATTTTTGCGATCAATAGCTTGGCTATTGCCCTTCGGGTGTTTAGCTTGAAAATAGGGAACATATAAATAACCTTATAATAACAATATACAGAATATTTACTTAGATGTCTATGCTTAAAGACATAAGTTTGCGTATTCTTTACATGACTAGAGATAACTGTATAAAATACTGCTACTATTTCTCTGTTTTTCATACTTTGATGATAGTCAATTCTTTGGAGATGCCTGAAGTACTTATAAAGAAGACTAATGAGTGTGGGGCAAATGCGATCGCCTATACCCTTGGCAAGGATACTCGTATATAATAGTTAACGTCGAAAACGGCGAAGCTGGAGCCTTGATGCTCATCATCAGTTCCAAGCAGAGACAATTGAAAATATAATTTAACAGCTTAATTTTCAGACAGATATCATTTTTCGATAGGATTAATATTCCCGCTCTTCCACATCATAAATGTCATGTTAAATCCCAATCTGGATGAAATTCAGTTAACCAAAGACGATTACGAACGCTACTCCCGACACCTGATTTTGCCGGAAGTGGGAATGGAAGGACAGAAACGCCTGAAAGCTGCCAGTGTACTGTGTATCGGTACAGGTGGATTAGGTGCACCACTACTTTTATATCTGGCGGCGGCGGGTGTTGGACGCATCGGGATTGTGGATTTCGATGTTGTTGATACTTCCAACCTGCAACGCCAAGTAATCCACGGTACATCCTGGGTGGGTAAACCCAAGATTGAATCAGCAAAAAACCGGATTCACGAGATTAACCCCTATTGCCAGGTTGATTTATACGAAACTCGCCTGAGTTCAGAAAACGCCCTAGAAATCCTCCAACCTTACGATATCGTGGTGGATGGCACCGATAACTTTCCCACCAGGTATCTAGTTAACGACGCCTGCGTATTGCTAAACAAGCCCAACGTCTACGGTTCAATTTTCCGCTTTGAAGGGCAAGCTACTGTATTTAACTACGAAGATGGCCCCAACTATCGTGACCTTTTCCCAGAACCACCACCACCAGGAATGGTTCCTTCTTGTGCAGAAGGTGGCGTATTAGGAATTTTGCCAGGAATTATTGGTTTAATCCAAGCAACGGAAACTGTCAAAATCATTATGAGGCAAGGTAACACTCTCAGTGGACGGTTGCTATTATACAACGCCTTAGAAATGAAATTTCGGGAATTGAAGCTGCGTCCTAACCCGATTCGCCCAGTGATTGAAAAGCTGATAGACTACGAACAATTCTGCGGAATTCCACAAGCGAAGGCAGAGGAGGCAAAACAGCAGATGGAAAGTCCAGAAATGACTGTTAAGGATTTGAAGGAGTTGCTGGATAGTGGTGCAAAAGATTTTGTACTGCTGGATGTCCGCAACCCCCATGAGTACGACATTGCTAAGATTCCTGGTTCAGTGTTGGTGCCTTTACCAGAGATTGAAAATGGCAATGGCGTTGCTAAAGTGAAGGAAATATTGAACGGTCACCGCTTAATTGCTCATTGTAAGTTAGGCGGGCGATCGGCAAAAGCCCTCGCCATTCTCAAAGAATCTGGAATTGTCGGGACGAATGTCAAAGGCGGAATTACCGCTTGGAGTCGAGAAATCGATTCGTCAGTTCCAGAGTATTAAAAACTAACCGCAAAGACGCGAAGAACACAAAGATTTCTTTGCGTCTTTGCGCCTTTATATAAGGCAAAATCCTATGTCATGAATACCTCAAAATCTCATCTTAATATTTTATGGGTGCAAGTTTGGGTGTTGGCAGCAGTGCAGGGAGCAATTACCCTGACTTGGTTAATTTATATTGTGGTGAGTGGTATTTTACAAACGCAAAGGAACGCAGAGATTTGAATAATTCGTAATTAAGTTTTGCAACGGGGATTTACAGCAGTTTTCGACCAAACCCGCCACAAGATAAATGGCAGAATGAATTAATTATCACTGGCTTTGATTATTTCCGTATGTGGCACGATTGATAGCAATTCGCTGTAAACCCCACCGCAAAACTGACTGCCTGTAGAGGCAGGGGAATTAAACTGACTTTGTTAACGCAAAGGTACGCAAAGTTATTCTCTGCGTACCTCTGAAGATGAAATCTGACTTTCTTAATTACGAATTACGAATTACGAATTACGAATTAGTTACAGGTTTAACCTGGCTCAGTAGACTGTGCAATTTTTCGCCTTCAATGACTTCTGTTTCTAACAGTTGAGTTGCGATCGCTTCTAGCAAGTCTCGATTCTGTCTGAGAATCTCTAGGGCTTGTTCGTGGGCTGTTTCCACGATTTCCTTGACTTCGCTATCAATGGCTTTCGCTGTGTCTTCACTCACCGCCCGCCGGGGATTACTAGCACCATTACCCAAGAACATTGCTTGTTGTCCTTGTTGGTAAGCCAATGGCCCTAAGACTTTGCTCATACCATAAGTTGTTACCATCCGTTCTGCCAAGTCAGTTGCTCGTTGCAAATCGTTGGAAGCACCTGTGGTAATACTGTTAAACACCACCTCTTCAGCAGAACGTCCACCTAACAGAGTCGCAATCTGACCCCGCAATTCTGTTTCATTCATCAAAAAGCGGTCTTCAGTTGGTAATTGCAGAGTGTAGCCCAAAGCTGCCATTCCACGGGGAATAATCGAAATCTTTTCTACCCGACCGTTTCCTGTCGTTAGCGACCCGACCATTGCGTGACCGACTTCATGGTAAGCAACAATCTTTTTCTCAGTCTCGTTCATCACCCGACTCTTCTTCTCTAAACCTGCAACTACCCGTTCAATTGCTTCGGCAAAGTCTTCTTGAGCAACACCTTGACGATGATTGCGAGCTGCCAATAATGCAGCTTCATTTACCAAGTTTGCCAAATCTGCGCCAGCAAAACCAGGGGTACGAGTAGCGATCGCTTTTAAATCTACATCATCTCCTAATTTGACCTTTTGAGCATGAATCTTGAGAATTGCTTCCCGACCAGATAAATCGGGACGGTCTACCAACACTTGGCGGTCAAAGCGACCAGGACGCAGCAAGGCGGGGTCTAGGATTTCGGGGCGGTTGGTAGCTGCTAGCACAATCACCGTTGCATCACCAGCCGCAAACCCATCCATCTCAGTTAGTAGCTGGTTGAGAGTCTGTTCCCGTTCATCGTTACCACCGTAGAAGCCGTTACTGCTGCGAGACTTACCGATCGCATCCAATTCATCAATGAATACAATACAGGGAGCTTGTTTTTTAGCTTGCTCAAATAAATCCCGGACTCTGGAAGAACCCACACCGACAAACAGCTCCACAAACTCGGAACCAGAGATGCTGAAAAATGGAACTCCTGCTTCCCCAGCTACGGCTTTCGCTAAAAGTGTCTTACCTGTTCCCGGAGGGCCAACTAATAGCACACCTTTGGGAATCCTAGCGCCAATCTGCGTAAACCGTGCCGGAGTCTTAAGGAAATCTACAATTTCTACTAACTCAGTTTTAGCTTCTTCTACTCCAGCCACATCTGCGAAGGTGATTTTAGCTGATTCGCCTTCAACGTAAACCTTAGCTTTGCTTTTACCAATGGAAAGCGCACCTTGGGGACCACCACCACCACGGGCGATAAAAAACTGCCAAATGCCAATAAAAATCAGTGGTGGAATCACCCAACTCAAGAGGGTTGTAAACCAAGTATTTTTGGGTGGAGGTGTAGCAGCGAACTCAACTCCTTTTTGTTCTAGCAGTTTGGGTAACTCTAAATCAAAGATTGGTGTAGTTGTAAACACCTGTCCCGGTTCGGCATTCTCTGTTTTTATTTGGTAGAGGATCTGGTTTTGACCGACGGAAACGCGGCTAACTTCACCTTCCTGTACTTGATGAATAAATAGGCTATAAGGGACACCAGCCGGGCCAGAAGCAAATAAACCCGGCAAAAACAGATTTAAAAGCAAGAATAGCCCTGATACTGCCAGCAATATATTAGCAATGATCCGAAATCGAGGCTGCTTAGGCTGTTCTTTAATTGCCATAGATGTTATCAATCCTTAGTATGAAATCAGTCAGAATTCAGAAATAACTTTGAGCGGAGATTTGCACCGGTCAAAAGTTTGGAGAGTCAGAATTTAGTAGAACCCCAATCCTTTGTGAGTTCTGCCTTCTGACTTTTGGCTACGTTAAATAAGTCTTATTTTTAACTTAGCTTGGTAAACTTAATTAAAGACTGTTCAAAAAGGCGATTGCACCATGACCAGTCAAGATTTCTACAGCTAAAAGCGATACAAACCCAATCATCGCCAAACGACCATTCAGCTTTTCGGCATAGTCTGTCAAGCCAAGCTGAGACTGCTGTGTGACATACATCTGGGGTGCGATCGCTAAGTTGTTTAGTTTGTCTTGCTCGTCAAGGATACTACCGCTTCTCATAAGTTCTCCCAAATAGCAATGCTTGCTGCTATTTCTTAATCTATGTAACTAAACTTAACAATTAACTTAATCTTTGGGAACTAACAAGCAAATACGGTTTACCGTACTTAAAACCTACCTTCCGCACCCTAACTGTCACACATCAACAAAAAACCGATTAAATAGTACATAAAAACTAAAGTAGATTCAAGAGTCAAGAGACTTAATGAAAATTAGTTCTATTAAGAGCTAAGGAGATGCAGAGAAAGAAAAGTGTTGTGATGAAAACAGAACAAAGGGAAAAAGAAAGAGTTTAAAAAAATTTACAGTCCCAGGCTATATCTAACTCAATGGGCAAGGTACTGCAATGCCATAGCCCTGTGCGTAATCAATTCCTAGAGCCGTAATTCGCTCTAAAATCGCGTCATTCTCCACAAACTCAGCAATCGTCTGAATACCCATCACACAGCTAATGCGCGTGATTGCTGTCACGATTGCATTATCCACAGGATTCTCGACAATGTTCCGAATAAAGCTCCCGTCAATTTTGAGGTAATCCACAGGCAGAGACTTCAGATAGGCAAACGACGACATCCCCACCCCAAAATCGTCTAACGCGAAGCGACAGCCCATCTGTTGAAGTTCTTGAATGAACTGCTTGGCTTTTACGAGGTTGGCGATTGCCACGGTCTCGGTAATCTCAAAGCAAATGCGTTGGGGTGAGATGGGGTGTAGGGTAAACTGCTCATGCAGGAAGTCAATGAACTGATCGTCGTTGATGCTAGAGCCAGAAAGGTTAATCGCATAGATGCTTTGTTTATCGCCAACGACCCTTGACCAATTCTTGAACAGAGTCCGAATCACCCACCGGTCGATCTGGTGCATCAAGTTGTAGCGTTCTGCTGCTGGAATAAACGCCATCGGCAACACTAAATTTCCCTGCTCATCCCGGAGCCGCAGCAGGACTTCATAATGGTCGCCGTTTTGATCTGTCGGGGCGATAGCAGCAATTCTTTGAGCATAGAGACAAAACCAATCACTTTCCAAGGCTTGAGAAATGCGGTTGGCCCACTGCATCTGGCCGCGCTGTTGCAATCGCTCCTGGTCGTCAGTCTGAGCAACATACACGCGATTGCGCCCCCGGTTCTTCGCGGCATAGCAAGCTGCGTCAGCCGTGCTGATAATCTCTGCAAGGCTCTTGTTATTCGTGTCGATACCGACCAAGCCAATACTTACTCCAATTGAGAATACCTGCTCTTGCCAAACAAACCGGAACTCTTGAACACATGAAAGCAGATTGTTGGCAACTCGTAAAGCTTCCTCTAATGTACACTGAGTGAGTAATACGCCAAATTCATCGCCGCCTAAGCGTGCGAGTGTGTCAGTTTTCCGAATCTTCTCCTGCAATAAGGCAGTAATTTGACGCAGTAATTCGTCTCCAGCCACATGACCACAGGTATCATTTACGATTTTGAAGTGATCGAGATCCAAATAGCACAACCCATAAACCTGGTAGTCTAAAGAAGCAAGGTGCAATGCTTGTTCAACCCGCCGCTCAAACTCCTGGCGATTCACCAATCCGGTTAAGGCATCATGGGTTGCCTGCCAGGATAGCTGACGCGAAAGCTGGCGGTTCTGAGTCACGTCATGAAACACCATAACCGCGCCAATAACTTGTCCCTCACGATTGCGAATGGGCGCGGCGGAATCTTGAATTGCAATCTCTTGATCGTTCTCAGTAATTAAGACGGTATGGTTTGCTAAACTCACAATTCGATTTTCCTGTAACGCTTGCTCAATTGGGTTCTGAACTACCTCCCGTGTCGTTTCATGCACAATTCTCAAGACTTTTTTTAACGGCAACCCTTGTGCAGATGCTTCACTACATCCGAGCAGAGATTCTGCAATGGGATTGAGGTATTGAATCCTACTAAACGCATCTGTGGTAATAACTGCATCTCCAATCGATTGCAACGTCACCTGAGCTAATTCTTTTTCTTGAAAAAGTGTTTCTTCAATTTGCTTCAGGGCTGTGATATCGCGTCCCACCGATTGAAATTCGATAAAGCATCCTTGCTCGTCAAACAGCATTCGGTTATGCCACTGAGTCCAACGCACCTTATTTGCCACAACGACGCGATTTTCAATAATCATAACAGGATTATCGACACTAATTGAAGCGACTAATTGAACAACTCGCTCCCGATCTTTCTCAAAGATAATAGGTTGATAGCGGCTGCCGATCAATTCCTCTGGCGATTGCCCAAAATAAACTGTATAAGCTTGGTTAACAAAGGTGAGTGTGCCGTCTGGTAAATATCGAGCAATGAGTTCAGTCTGATCTTCTACAATAGCACGGTAGCGAATCTCGCTTTGTTTCAGAGCAATTTCTGCTTGCTTGTGATCGCTAATATCAATCACCACACCCAACATCCGCACAGGTTTACCTGCTTCGTTGTAAATACTGCGTCCTTTTCCAACCAACCAGCGCACTTTGCCATCAGGATGAATCACCCGATATTCAGCTTCATAATTAGTATTCTGAGTCATGGCGTTGAATAGAGCCTGTTCAACTCGCTCAACATCCTCTGAATGAATAGCATTGCGCCATTCCTGGTATCTAGCTGACGATGTTTCTGGTTCTAACCCTAACAAACGAAAGTGGTTGTCATTCCAGATGACTGCCCCATCAAGCAAATTCCAATCCCAACTACCGATATGGTTAAATTCCATCGTCAGCCTGAGTTGTTCTTCACTTTTGGCTAAGGCTACTTCTGCTCGTTGGCGTTCTTCTTCGATACGCTTCTTGGGGCTGATATCTGTAACTCGCACCAAATTCATCACTCGGTCAGCAACCATGATTTGTTTGATTGCGATGTTTCCCCAAAAGCAATTGCCCTGCTTGGTGACGTATTCAATTTCCTGACTCCACAACCCTTGCTGGTTAATTTCTTCGACGATGGTGGTTAGTTCATCAGAAGTAAACTGCACCTTTTGTAAAGTTTGACCTTCAATACCAATGAGTTCAGCTTTGCTTGAAGCTGCAAATAGTTCTATTGCCCGATTATTACAGTCAATGCTCAATAACGTGTCTGTATCTACCAAAAAGATTGCATCAGGGGATTCGTTAAAGATAGCTTTTAGCAAGTCGCGGTTCTTGGTGATTTCTAACTCGCTTTCTTTACGTTCTGTAATATCTAGAATAGCTCCATACAGTCTAATACTCTTACCTTGAGTATCATAAGCTACCTCTGCTCTCGATTCCAGGTAGCGCAATGAGCCATCAGATCGGACAATGCGATATTCAAGATTGAAAGGGTTTCCTTTGGTGATCGCCCCTAATAGATGCCTCTGCAACACTGGTCGGTCTTCTGGGTGAAGCATCTGGAGAAATGCAGCCTGCGTCGGTACTGATTCAGCAGGATTTAAACCGAAGATGCGGAAGGTTTCGGCTGACCAAATTTGTTTTTGAGACTCTAAGTACCATTCCCAACTGCCCAGATGGGCAATCTTTTGAGCAGTAGCTAGCAGGGTTTCACTGCGTCGGAGTTCTTCCTCGGCTTGTTGGCGTTCGTTGATTGCGGCTTGCCGTTCTGTAACATCTTGGGCAGTCCCATAGAGGCGAATTACTTTTCCATCCGCGCTGAATTCTGCATGTCCAATCCCCTCAATATAAATAATAGAGCCGTAAGTTGGAGATGCGCGTAGAATGAGTTTGTAGGATTCGCCAGTTGACATTGCCCGTTCAATTGCTTGGGCTAATTTTCCTGCGTCTTCTGGCCAGTACAGTTGCAGATTTTCTTGGTAGTTCGGCTCAAGAAGTGCGGGATCTCGATTAAAGAGGTCAAACAGCTGCTTTGACCAGGTAATTTTGCCAGTGGCAATATCAAACTCCCAATTACCCAGACGAGCAACTCGCTGAGATTCTTCTAATAAGGTTTTACTCTTGCGTAGTATTTCTTCAGCACATTTGAGGTCGGTAACATCCACTACTAGCCCATCCCAAAGCACGCGACCATCCTGCAATTTGCGTGGTGTCGAACGAAAATGGAGCCATTTTAACCGAGCGCTGGGCGTTTGGATTCGCACTTGTCTATCAAACACCGAGAGATTCTGCCGCGATTCATCGACTGCTGCCTGGAAAAGTGGTGCGTCCTCTAGGATAAACTGGCGAGATAGCAAACTTGAATCTTTCAGTGCATCTTCTGCCCTGACTTCTATTAGTTTTTCAATCCCCGCGCTGATATGAGAAAAGCGATCGCTGCCATCCACTTCGCGGATTAGCTTATAAATTGCCCCATTGGGCAGATTATCGCTAATTCGCCGCAACATAGCTTCTCGCTCTTGTAGTGCGAGTTCTGCCTGTTTGCGATCGCTGATTTCCCGCTCCAGTTCTCGATTCGCTGCTTCTAGTTGTGCAGGACTGGGGAGAGCAAGTGCTTTTGGTATCAAAGGTATAAGTTCAGAAGCTGTGTACAGTGAAACTAAGGCTGTAATCGCTTTAATACAACCACTCAACCAATACGTAGGATACCAGAGCGTCCAAATGTCCATCAGGTGGGTAGTACCGCAAGTAACAATAAATGCTGCAAATAGCAGAAATATCCAGTTGAAGGGCAAATCTTGGCGCTTGCGGACAAAATAAAGTAGCGTGATCGGAATGGAATAATAAGAAAGCGCAATTAAACTGTCGGATACAATATGCAACCCCACTAATTCTGGTTTCCAAAGATAGCAATGACCGTGGGGAATAAACTGTTTATAAGCAAGAAGGCTTTTCCAAAATTCCAGCATCAAGTTGTCTAAACTAATTGTTATATATTTAGTTATTAACCGAAGTTCTTACAAGATTATATGCCTAAATAATATAAGTAAATGTATTTACAAGCAGGGTTGATATTTACACCTGAAAAAGTGTATACTTAATTAATATATTTACCGTATTTTTACGGGGTGAAATGAGCAACCGTGCAGAAATTTAAGGCTTCCAGACGTTGGGAGTCTTCAGGGGTCATAGTAGTTGCACTTGCTACTTGTGTCAAAGAGTGTAACTATCTTCCCTCACTTAGACCTATATTTGCAAAGGTGAGATGCTCCCGAGCGATCGCTCCGAGGATGTTTACTACAAGCCTAAACGCCCAGAGGAGCCTTCTTATACCCTACATTCAAGAAGCACGGGTGTAGGGAAGCAAAAAGGGTTTTTTGATTCATAACAGGTGGTGTGCCGCAAGTTGGTTTGCTTTTAACCAAGTAAGCTACGCACACGACAACAGGAAAAGCGTAATGTGGATTAGGAGCAAAGGTTAGAGAAATTAAATTTTCTTTTTCCCTTAACCCTTGCCTTTAACCACAAAAGTCCAAAAGCCCCTTTTGCAAGGGAGATATAAAAATGAACAGAGTTCACAACAAAAGATGAAAATCTCTCTTCCTAAGTAAATGAACAAAAATATTTACAGTCATTGCGTACTCATTTGGAGAAGCCGTAGGACACGAAGCGTACTCCTTTAAAGAAGCAAGCTATGCGGAGCATCTTTAGGACTAGCAATCCCAACTCTTGCGATTGCTAGCCCTTCTCTACGAGACGCTTCGCTCCATAAAGTCCTTTGGGCATGGCTGCGCTTAGTGCAATGATGTTGTGTAGTTAATTCTGTTCGACTACTTACTATCTGTTACCTATTCCTTATTTTCAATACCTATACTTTAAATCGCAGCTTCTTGGCGTTGACAATCAAAAACAACCATGTACGAAGCATTTGGTATTTCTTGAGGAAGGTGTCGCATATAGCCATCGGCATCAGAACGGCTGCGGAAGCGAGCAACAATCTCCCGTTGTGTATTAGGAAGTAGACGCGCGATCGCCCAAGAATTGAGTCGCTCTTTATAAGCAATAGGTTGATTGTCTGATTTGGAAGCTTTGTAATCCGTATTTTCTGGCATAATTATGTTTTCCTTATGAAGTTTCATGAAAGGCATTAATTAGTTTCTAGGTAGGAATGCACTAACGCTTTTTTTAATGCTGCTGCCACCTTGTTATTCGATTATTTATATATTGTCAACACTTGGCGCTATATTTTAGACCAACGAAATTGTAACTTTCAGGTAACTATGAATCTCAAAGCCTTAATTTGTAACTGTTTTCAGGACACAACAGTGCTCAATCTGGAAATTAGGCAAGTATTGCGACTGCACGATTTATTTCAATACGCTTAAGTAAATTCCACAACAGTAAAGAGTTAAAGACCATGCTTTAAACTATACATTAAAAACTAAACTTCAAATGTCCAATAACGCGCGTAGACACTCTTGATTCTTATACAAGTGTGAACAGTAAAGCTATGCTGCGGGCATTTGCGCTTTTTACAGTTAGTTGAAAAATCCTTAAAATCTTCAAGTTGATTGATTATTTTAAAACAAATTTTCCCCAAATTTTGAAGATATTTTTAGGATAGCTCCGAAGATACATCCATGTATAAATTTAAAATTTTAGTATCTTGACTAATAGCTATGAATTAGTTAAATTTTTTAAGAAAATAGCTGTTCTTGACGATTGCTACTAAATTCGATACAATTCCTGCGTAATAGATTCTTGGCTACTAAAGATGAGAGCAACAGCATCAATCTTAAAAAAATTAGCTACACAAATGGGAGCGGTTGTATTCATAGAACCAGAATATGAATTAGTTGGACATATTACATTTAAAAACGGAAAAAAATCAGTTTTTAACAATACTAGACTTGATATTAATGGCTTTGGCTCTTCACACTTAGCTAGCGATAAAGGTTATTGTAATTATTTTCTAAAAGAATTTGGGTATGCAGTCACAGAGGGAAAAACATTTTTTAATGAAAAAATATGTGCTTACATTCCCAACCCTAGAAACATCCATGATGGCTGGAATTATGCTCAGGAATTAGGATTACCGGTCATTGTTAAGCCCTTAAGTCTGAGTTTAGGAGTTTTAGTAGCTAAAGTGTATGAAAAAGAAGAATTCTATGAAGTAGCTGAGAAAATTTTCCAGACTCAATCAGGTTTACTTGTAGAAAGATTTTATAGTGGTGATGACTTCAGAATTTTAGCTTTCGATGATGAAGTAGTTGCTGCTTATCAAAGAATCCCTTTATCTGTGATCGGTGATGGTAATTCTACTATTATGCAATTAGTAGAAAATAAACGCCAAAAGTTTATAAAAAATAATGAAAAAATACTTATTGATTTAGAGGATTTCCGCATTCATCGAAAATTACAAAGACAAAATCTCTCTTTGGAAACTGTGCTTCCTCAAGATACTTTAGTTTATCTTTTAGATAATGCTAATTTATCCAATGGAGGTGATTCAGTAGATTTCACTGATAATATTCATCCTGATTTTCAAAAGTTAGCTATTAATATCACTAAGGATTTAGGCTTGAGATTGTCAGGGGTAGATATAATTACTACTGATATTACTAAACCATTGGGAGATTATACTGTGATTGAAGTCAATAGCGCCCCTGGTTTGGGTCATTATATGTCACTTGGAGAGATCCAAACTAAGAGGGTAGAAAACTTATACCTCAAAGTTCTTCAGGCTTTAGAAAACGGGCAAAGTCCAGCAGTGGTTAATTGTACTACTGCTGCTCATTAACGAGATATCAGACAAAATCCTCGTCCAGAGTGAGGATTTTGTTTACTAATTTTTATTTAGTAGGGATTCAAATTCAGCTTGTAAAGCTGCAATATCTGCCAATCTTGCGGTTTTAGATCAAGAAGAAGAATATGAAAGTTACGCAAAAAATCACGTTGTATAAGTATACTGTCTGACTTTGCCTGAGATTTAGACGATCGCTTAATTAGTAATGACTGGAGATTTATCTTAGCGATCGCCACATCCTTTATGCGTCAGTGATACTGTAGATGATGACCAAAGAGTGCAGGATAAGGTTAGTTATGCCAGACGTTTGGTTTGATTAATCATGGTCGAAATTTTTGATTGCGATCGCTGCTTTACAGTCTAGCATTTTCAAATTTACCATTACGGCCAACTATCTAAAGAGTGAAAGTCTTTTCTTAAAATTCGGCCATTAGTTAGTTGTGTAATTTGAATAATAGATTAATACTATTTTTAGTATCGCAAATACACATTTTGGTTTGTTAAAAAATAACAAATATTACAAAGCATAATCAATCGAAGCATTTGAAGAATAGCTTTACTTTTTTGTGGAGGAGATTTTCATGTCTAATTTATTTCGTTGGTCATCAGCAAGGGTCATTTTGCTAGTTCTGGGAATGACAGCTGCTACAGTAACTCCTATGGTTATTTCTGCCCCAGCTTCATCTCAAAATACTGTTCCAACTACCACCCCATCGCCTACTTCAACAGTTAACTTGTCTGATGTTTCCTCAGATTATTGGGCACGTCCCTTCATTCAAGTTTTAGCTGACAATAATGTGATTAGCGGCTTTCCTGATGGGACTTTTAAGCCGAATCAATCTGTAACTCGTGCTGAATTTGCCGCCCTAATTCAAAAAGCTTTCAGTAACCAAAACCGAATTCGGCAATTAAGTTCTGGTGGATTTAAAGATGTTCCTGCTGGCTACTGGGCAACCTCTGCAATTCAGTTCGCCTATGAAACTGGATTTTTGGCAGGCTATCCCGGAAACGTGTTTTCGCCAAGTCAGCAAATACCCAAGGTACAGGCGATCGTTGCTTTAACCAATGGCTTGGGTTTGGCTAGTAGCACCACTGGCACAAGTATTGATCTTAGCACTTACTACACCGACGCCTCAGCTATCCCGAACTACGCCGTTAGTAGTGTGACAACAGCAACACAAGCTAATATTGTTGTCAACTATCCAGATGTAAAACAACTTAATCCGCAACAATCCTTGACTCGTGCTGAAGCAGCAGCACTTTTATATCAGGCTTTAGTTAGGCAGGGACAGTTGCAACCTATTGCTAGTAATCTTCCAGCTACTCAGTATATTGTCGGCGGAACTCAAACTGGTACTGACATTGTTGCTCTTGCTGCATCCAGTAATTCTTTTACAACTCTGACTTCTTTATTAAAGACAGCCGGTTTAGTAGATACTCTGCAACAGTCTGGGCCTTATACAGTTTTTGCTCCCACTGATGAGGCATTTGCTGCTTTACCTGCTGCTACCTTACAGCAATTACAGCAACCAGAGAACAGAGAAACATTAGTTAAGATTTTGACATACCATGTGGTTTCTGGTGCAGTAACTTCTAGTCAACTGACGAATGGGGAACTGAAAACTGTTGAAGAAAGACCTGTAAATATTCAAATCGATTCTGCTAACAATCAAGTTTCGGTAAATAGTGCCAGAGTTATCCAGGCAGATGTCAAAGCTAGCAATGGTGTTATCCATGCAATTAACCAAGTCCTAATCCCGCCCGATATTAACATCAGTCAGTTAAATCAGCCAACAACAGGAACCAATGGTACAACGCCTGATGTTACGCCAGGTAGAGCTACTCGTGGTGGCAGAAGCTACATTGGAGCTGCTGGTAACATTGGTTTGAACGGCAACGATACAGCTCTGAGCGAAGGTAACTTTGCGGTGATCAGTAAAGTTGGTCTAACAAACTATATATCAGTGCGACCATCGGTGATCTTTGGGGACGATACAATATTTTTGGTTCCCTTGACTTTTGATTTCAATCCACGCAGAGCAGGTTCGGTGGGTGAACAGACTTTCAGTATATCTCCTTATTTAGGTGCTGGCGTAGCGATTGAAGCTAATCTCGATACTGATTTTGGATTCCTCCTAACTGGTGGTGTAGACGTTCCTATAGGTTCTCGATTTACGGTGACAGGTGCTGTAAATGCTGCTTTTCTGGATAACACTGATGTAGGATTGCTACTCGGACTTGGCTACAACTTCTAAATATTGGTAGAGACGCGATTAATCGTGTCTCTACGCCTAACTTTTTTAGTAGGGGCGAATTGAGGGTTGAAGTTTAAACGCATAGGCGCTTCGCCTTCCCGCAGGGTAGGAGCGCAAAGGGAAGCGCAGAGGCACGCAGAGAATTCGCTAGGATATTAATGAAATGTAGTACTAAGGTGGCATCAAACTGGATTAACGTCGTTTGATAGCTAAAGTTAGTCCATCTGCAATAGGGATAAGGGAGAGCGTTATACGATCATCATGATGTAACTTTTTGTTGAGCGCCCGAATCGCTTGGGTACTTGCATCTTGAATTTGCGGATTAGCAACTTGTCCTGACCATAAAACATTATCAATAACAATTAATCCACCCGGACGCACCAATTGCAGCGATCGCTCATAATATCCATCATAATTTTCTTTATCAGCATCAATAAAAGCAAAATCAAATGTCTCGGCTTGTCCAGTTGCCAATAATTGATCTAAAGTTTCCAAAGCTGGTGCCAATCGTAGATCGATTTTATCGGCAACCCCGGCTTCATGCCAATACCGCCGGGCGATCGCAGTAAATTCTTCACTTACATCACAAGCGAGAATTTGACCATCAGTTGGTAATGCCAAAGCTACAGAAAGTGAGCTATAACCCGTAAATACTCCAACTTCCAGGGTTTTCTTCGCTCCAATTAACTGCACCAAAAGGCTCATAAACTGCCCTTGTTCTGCTGAAATCTGCATTCCGCTTCTGGGATGACTGGCGGTTTCTTGGCGCAACTTCAAAAGAATCTCCGGCTCCCGCAGCGAAACGGATAAAAGATAATTGTAGAGTTGGTCATTAAGACCTATACTTTGTTTTGTCATAGTAGATGAAAGAATTAAAGAATCTACAGTTATACTATCGCTGATGAGTGGTTTATCAGGAATAACATGGTGCGGTTGGTTTTGACAGCAATATTGCTGGTGCTATTGACAGCTTGTGGCAGTATTGGACTGCTACCGACTAGGGAGTTAGTGCAGAAAGCGATCGCATTCGGTCTAGAACAAACCCAACAAAAGCTTAGTCAACAGTTGGATCTAGATTTTCAAGGATTTGAAATCAAGCGGCTATCAATCACCGAGGAACAACCCCTAACGATTGAAAATTTACCAGCTTTCCGTGTTCAGGGAACCTACGACTTGATTGTTAAGTTACCAAAACGACGCTTGACGCAACCGAAAAAACCGTTTGACGTTTACTTGCAAATTCAGCAAGAAGGTAAAACTTGGCGATTGCTACTTCCAGAAAAAGGTAACAAAGATACTCAACCAATTTGGCGCAGTTATCTCATCCAGTAATTGCTACGTGCAACTATAAAAACCATCACAAGCATTTGGCGTTGCTACTTTGTCAAAAAGGGTAGCAAATCAATTTGGCATAGCTATCTCATCGAAAAGCTGGTATGTGCAAATAGAAAAACCATCACAATGATTTAACGTATAACTGCTGGGTTACAGTCATGATCGAGGTGATAGTTTCACCGGAGATAAGGCAAAATGTATATTAACTTTTTTATCAGTTCCATTACTGGAATTGTAGTTGTGGTGCTGGCGGCTTTTGGCTTATTGCAATGGTTGCACATACCTGCTGGTAACTTTCTCGATTGGGTAATTGGTGGTGCTAGTTTTTGGTGGCTGTTGGTAATTGTTACCGTCCCGTGGAATGTGCATTTTCAAGCTAAAGAAGTCTTAGTAGAAGCAGCACAATCAACTGAGAAAGGAATTCCGGTTGATGAGAAACAAGTGAAGTACGTTACACTTTTGGCAAAGCGATCGCTTTGGGTTGCCATTGCTTTACACTTGTTCTCAACTGTTGGTCTTTATGCCCTCGCTGCTACTGGTATTAGTACGGTGGGATATATTAGTTCTGGTGCAGCTTTGTTATTAACAATTCTGCGTCCAGCGGTTCGGGCTTACGAGTATTTATATGCGCGGTTAGCGATGATTCGCCAAGAATGGAAGTATCCCCGTGAAGATATTTTTGAACTGCGCGATCGCTTCTCAAATTTGGAACAAAAAATCCAATCTTTCGAGGATCAATTAAATCCAGAACAACCCTATTCATTACCAGCAACTCAACAACGTTTTGCCGAAGAGACTCGCAGAGATTTAGCCCGAATTGCTGCTAATTTAGAAGAATTACGAGCGACAAATCAAACTGAACATGAGCGTTTGGGGAGAGAAGCACGAACTGCGATCGCGCAGCTTTCTACTGATGGGCAATTTCTCGATCATGTGCGTGAACTTATTCGATTCTTTAAAACAGCCTAATCAATTCTAAGCTAGATTTAAAAAGTTTTCCTCTTTTCTATTTGGTATGCCTGCAATAAATATTCACCATTGAAATGAATCAGGTGAGTTGCATCTTCAGCAACCCAAACATCTGTTTCCCAAGCAATCTCTGTCAGATATGCCACCATTGCCTTACGACTAAGAAATGTTGTTACCATCACCAGAGGTATTTGGACACTTTTAAATAAGACTTCAAGTTCCTTTTTGCGTTTAGGATTAATTGGGCCATGTGAGGTTACAGCTTCAATCAGTACCAACCAGTTATTTTTTGTGAAGTGAATGATCACATCTGGCATTTTGCAGTGGGAATCGATGTTAACGCCTAAAACTGTCAATGCTGCTTCATCAAAATGGGCGAACTTTTCATCTGTATCGCCAACATAAACGAGCTTTCCACTAGGAGTAAAACGAGGGGCAAAATCATTAATAATTTTTTCAATCAGAATATTCTGACCACCTGGTGATAAAGTTTTAATTTCCCCATTAATTACTATTGGAATACGGGACATTTCACGTTCTTGAGCATACTGCTTTTTCAGAGTTTCAACCGAAGCAAGGTAAGTGTGAATGCTCTTTTCCCATTCGTCAGTGGCGTAAGTTCTTAATAATTCTAGCGCACTGGTTTCAATTTGATATACAGTTTTTGGACTGTTGATAGGGCGGGTTAAATCATCTGGATTAGCAACTATCAAAGCTGCATCTAGAAATTGATGCACTGTCTGACGGCGAACTGTTTCCCGCGTGTTGGGCTTATAGGTTTTGCCATAATGTTGAGCCATAAAGTCCATCATCGGCGTAATTCCCATCAAAGGGGAAGTTGCTAATTGCCAAGAGTCTGTCGGTTTTAAGTCAAGCAACGCCAGAAGAGTTAAAGCTGAACGTTCGTTAAGTTGTGCTCGTGGAAAGCCCAATTTTGTCAATATTTGCAGCGCTTCATCAATTCGAGATTTAGTTGCAATTGGATTATTTTCTGACAGATTAGACATACTCAAGAGCTTAGTTTCTATAAGTTGATCAATTTCCCACAAACAAGGAAACTGCTCTTTAATCCCTGTCCCTAACGACAATAGCTGTGACAAATTAGGGTACTTTAATTTTCGCAAATCTGTTGCATTTACCTGAGTATGGCCATTGAACAATCGGAAAAAAGCATCGACTAAAGTTGAATTTAGATAAACAGCAAGCCCACGAGCCAAGGTAAGGCTAAGTCCACGCCCATCTTTGTGAAAGTAATTCAAGTGATTTTCAAAACCGACATAGGCATAATTAAATTGGTTGGCATCATAAACCACTGTAACAATACGCCTTTTCTCTTCTTTCGCTGAGAATCTTTTACATAAAACGTAATGCTCATTTGGAATCAGAAGATTCGCTGTTTTTTCTATATGCACTATCGCTTGGGGTTTTTTGGTTATTTTTGGATAATCTACAGATCCATTCGATAAATTCACCGGATAAATTAAAGGAACAGTATTGTTTTCTGGATTTGTCCTTAGGTAATCTTTTGCTCGAAAATCTACTACCCGTCCGGTTGAAACTGTTAGCCCTAAGTCTTTCAACGTACAGGTGAAAAGTGCCATTTGCTGTACGATTTGCTGGCTAATCTTATCTGGAATAATATGAATAAATTGCTCTAGATCATCGGGGTTAACTAAGTCCAAATATGGTACAGAGTGTGACATGATAAAGTCATCAATAGCACCAGAACTGCTATTGATGATTACACTGCTAGACTTTTGCTTTTGTTTTGTAGCTTGGATGATGATAGTTTCTTGCAAAATATCATCGTCACTAAATGCTTCTTGCCGCGACTCAAAAAGATGTACTTGCTGTAAAGCCATCATCTCTAAAAACATCTTGCGGAAGTTACGGAAATAAGGCCCATTGCAAAAACTGCGCGGGGTAATCGCTACAAACTCTCCACTTGGTTTTAGAAGTTGCGCTGTAGCAGCCATAAAACCAGTATAAAGATTGCTAGTCTCCAAACCTATGGAACGCAGCAATTCGCGCACCTGTGAATGAGCATTGATTTTCAAATAAGGCGGGTTGAGGATAGCATGGGTAAATTCTGTTGCGATTGCACTATTTAATAAACCAACCTGAAGCAGCCTGACTGCATCTTCGATAAAATCAGTCTCACGAATTTCGTAATTGAAGGAAATACCTACATATTGACATTCCCTCTCACATAGCTCTAGAGTCTGATGCAAATATCCAATTAGAAAAGGGTCAATTTCATAGGCTACAACGCGCAAACTTGAAGTGTGTTGTGGATGCTGGCATACTTTAGCCACAAAAGCGGCTACTAATGAACCGATTCCTGCTCCAGCATCAAGCAAGGATATTTCAGGCAAATCCAGCCTATTAAACATCCCAGCCATCAATTCTGCTACTGAGGCGGGAGTCAAAAACTGACCTATCGACCCTTTTTTGTCTTGCCTTAGCTTTAAACTTACTACAGCCCGACGAAGATCCACTTCTGCAAGCAAGTTTCCACTTGATAATTCTGCGAGGCTGGTAAACCGCAAACTACTGTTGTCACTTACTACTAACGTTCTACTGCTTGATGGGACGATCACGGTCTGTTTTTTTAATTGCTATCAAGTTTACAACAACTTTACAGTAGACCTCTTGCATAAATAATTTTTTGTCTCACGCAAAGGCGCAAAGGCGCAAAGAGGAAGTTGAAAAGAAGGACTTTTGCAAGAAGTCTAGTTTAGCTATTCACATTAACAAATATTATTTTGACACTACCAAACTTTAATCATATTCAAAACAAATCCAGGCAATACCGATTCCCTGCTCACAGTCGCGGGATTTTCCAGACATTCCTCTGGCGCACCAGGACGATAAATATAGACTCAGCGATGTTTGCGGTCAATTAGTAAGCCTAGCTGTACTCCTGGCTCTCTCATATATTCCTCCATTTTCTCTTTCAAGGGTTTGAGGTTATCAGAAGGCGACCTCAGTTCAACTAAAAAATCTGGACAAATGAGAGCAAACCTTTGCTGTTGTTTTGGCGAGAGAGCATTCCACCGTTCTAGTTTTATCCATGACACATCAGGCGATCGCTCTGCACCTGTTGATAGCTTAAATCCTGTACTAGAGTCAAAACAAATACCTGTGCCGTCTTTTTCTGTCCAAACGTACAACTGGCCAGCTATGTTGAAATTACGATTACCTGTCTCGGAACCAGTAGGGGACATAATTGATATTTCTCCAAATTGATTCCGCTCAATGCGTAAGTCACGATTAACCTGACAGAAGTCAAAAAACTGCTCGTCTGTCATTTGCATTGAGGGGGGGATTTGCACAACTAAAGGGGATGAAAACATGATGATTTCCTCTAAGTTTTGCTGTCTTATCCGACTGGCTTTTATTTCTTATTCTCACGCAATTCATTAACTAAATCCATGCTGGGATGAAAGCATAATAGGGATAATAGTCATTTTTGCTGCAAATTTCCAAAAAGCGAGTGCATTTTATGGTGACTAACTTCCAGCTTCACTTTAGTGCGTTGCTGAATCAAGGGATGAAATGTTATGCATTGAAATCTAAAACTCTTTATACTCTCTGCGCCTCTGCGCCTCTGCGTGAGATAAATCATCCCGCAAATATGCAACGCCCACTTTAGCAGGTAATGAAAAGTAAAATAGTAATTTTACTGGGGGTAAAAATAATCGTGTAAGTTACTATACTGCATGAATAACGAGTTAATCCTGATATCATTTCATTGTCTTAGATGGGGTGGACACCAATGACATCTGAAAGCAGCGATCGCCAAAAAGAACTTGAACAACGGGAACGTATACTCCGAGAACGAGAAGTTGAATTGCGTCTCCGGGAAATGGAAGCTAACATCCAGGCTACCGATGCGGCTTTTCATCAAACTGCGAAGCATCAGCCGGAAGATTCCCAAAAACCTTGGATGAAAAAAGTTATCCTCGGTGGAAAGCTGTTTGCTCTTGGTGTGGTAACGCTGGTTGCAGTGAAGATAGCCTCCGTGCTGGCTGGATTTATTATTGTTGCTGCACTGGGGTTGATGTCTTACAAATTATTTTTTGAATCCAAAAAAACCAATCTTTAATAAAGGTGTAACTATTATGAGTGATCAGGTAGCAACTGACAGATTTATCCAAGATTTAGAGCGTGTTGCTCAAGTGCGATCGGAGATTTCTATATGTTTGACTAAACTAGCTGAAACAATTAATAAAGCTGAGTTAGCTGGGGACTCTTCATCAGGAAAACTAAGTTTAGAACGAGATATTGAAGATATTACAGTAGCTAGTAAAAACCTCCAAAAAGGTGTATTTCGCCTTTTGGTATTGGGCGATATGAAACGGGGAAAAAGTACGTTTTTCAATGCTTTAATTGGCGAAAACTTATTGCCGAGTGATGTTAACCCTTGTACCGCAGTGTTAACGGTTTTACGCTATGGGGCAGAAAAGAAAATTACCATTTATTTTAATGATGGTAAAAGTCCGCAACAGCTAGATTTTCAGAACTTTAAATATAAATACACTATTGACCCAACTGAAGCTAAAAAACTAGAGCAGGAGAAAAAGCAAGCATTTCCAGATGTTGATTATGCAGTAGTTGAGTATCCTTTAACGATACTAGAAAAGGGAATTGAAATTGTTGATAGTCCAGGACTAAATGATACAGAAGCCCGGAACGAATTATCTTTGGGTTATGTAAATAATTGCCATGCAATTTTGTTTGTGATGAGGGCTTCTCAACCTTGTACCTTGGGTGAGCGTCGCTACCTAGAAAATTATATCAAAGGTCGAGGATTAACGGTTTTCTTCTTAGTTAATGCTTGGGATCAGGTGCGGGAATCATTGATTGATCCTGATGATGTAGAAGAATTAAAAGCATCTGAGGATAGATTGCGGCAAGTATTTAAAGCGAATTTAGCAGAATATTGTTATGTAGATGGTCAGGATATTTATGACGAACGTGTGTTTGAGCTTTCGTCAATTCAAGCACTCAGACGACGGTTGAAAAATCCTCAAGCTGATTTAGAGGGGACTGGCTTTCCTAAGTTTATGGGTTCGCTTAATACTTTTCTTACCAGAGAACGGGCGATCGCAGAACTCCGTCAAGTCAGAACCTTGGCAAGACTTGCCTGCAATCATACCCGCGAAGCAGTTGCTAGACGCATACCATTACTTGATCAAGATGTAAATGAATTAAAAAAACGAATTGATTCAGTGGAACCAGAATTTAACAAACTCACAGGTATTCGAGATGAATTCCAAAAAGAAATTATCAATACGAGAGACACTCAAGCAAGAACGATTTCCGAATCTTTTCGCAGCTATGTTTTAAACTTAGGTAACACCTTTGAAAACGATTTTTTACGTTATCAGCCAGAATTAAATCTATTTGATTTCCTCAGTAGTGGTAAGCGAGAAGCATTTAATACCGCACTGCAAAAAGCCTTTGAGCAATATATTACTGACAAATCTGCGGCTTGGACATTAACTGCTGAAAAAGATATTAATGCAGCTTTTAGAGAACTTTCTCGCAGTGCTGCACAATATGGCGCGTCTTATAATCAAGTCACAGATCAAATCACAGAAAAGCTCACCGGACAAAACGTTAAAGCAAATACGACTACCACTGCTGAAGAAGATAAATCTCCCGGATGGGCAAAATGGGCAATGGGATTGTTTTCACTGTCTAACGGAAATCTTGCTGGCGTCGCCCTAGCTGGAGCCGGATTTGATTGGAAAAACATCTTGTTAAACTACTTCACTGTAATTGGCATTGGTGGGATAATTTCGGCAGTGACAGGAATTTTGCTCGGCCCTATCGGGTTTGCACTGCTAGGTTTAGGAGTAGGATTTTTGCAAGCAGATCAAGCGCGGAAAGAGTTGGTTAAAACGGCTAAAAAAGAGTTAGTTAAATATCTACCCCAAGTAGCAAATGAGCAATCTCAGGTTGTATACAATGCAGTGAAAGAGTGTTTTGACTCTTACGAAAGAGAAGTGAGTAAGCGGATTAAAGATGATATTGTATCCCGCAAATCTGAATTAGATAATTTAGTAAAGCAGAAGCAAACCCGTGAAATAAATCGTGAGAGTGAGTTCAAACGTTTAAAAACCTTACAAGAAGATGTAATAGCTCAGTTGCAAAAAATTGAGGCTGCGTATAGCAATTTATTAGCTTACTATAGCTAATATTTTTCATTACTCTCGACTCTCGTTCCCAGTCTCAGACTGGGAATGCCTACTGGGAGGCTCTGCCTCCGATAATAAGAATGTGAGGCGGAGCCTCAATGAATTGCATTCCCAGCTAGAAGCTGGGAACGAGGAAACGAGGAAGATAGAGGAACTATGCAGCAACAGTATGAAGGTTATAAAGATTTAGCAGATTCTCTCAAATCTACATCTGCGTTACTAAATTTAGAAAGCAAATCGCAACTGCATCAAGATATAATTACCATTTGTAATCATCTGGTTAATCCGACCTTTCGGATTGCGGTATTTGGCCCCTTTAATTATGGCAAGTCTACCCTATTGAATGCCATGCTGGGTAATCGTACTTTACCAATTGATTTAATTCCTACTACAGGCGCAGCAATTACTGTCAAGTATGGCTCTGATGTGCGAACCCGCATCATGTTGGTAGATGGTACAGAAATCTATCGCAGTGGCACAGAAGTTTTACAACAATTTGCAATTCTTGATGGCAATAGACAGATGCGAAAAGATGTAGCATCTGTAGAAGTTTTTTGTCCGCATCCCTTTTTGGAAACAGGTGTAGAATTACTCGATTTACCAGGAACAAATGATCGAGATGAACAAGATAATTTAATCCGAGAACAACTCCTAAGTGCAGATTTAGTTATCCAATTATTAGATGCACGTAAATTAATGACTTTGGGTGAGCGGGAAAATTTGCGAGATTGGCTATTAGATCGGGGTATTCAAACAGTTATATTTGTCGCTAATTTTATGAACTTGCTCGAACTCGACGAGCAAAAACAAGTTCAAAATCGTCTGCTGTTTGTCGCGGCAAGCTTTCGAGCCGAATTACCTTCAGGTTTTAGTAATTTATATCGCGTTGATGCTTTACCTGCCTTAAGAGCCAGATTAAAAGGTGATGTTGCTGCTGCTAATAGTAGTGGGTTAGCGGCTTTTGAAACAGCGTTGCAAAATATTGTGGGGATTTTGCAACCAAATCGTGGTAGTGTGCGTTTGCCAAGAGTGGAAGCGATCGCTTCTCAAATTCAACTCTCATTAAAAGCTAAAATTGACCCAATTGCTAGTGAAATAAAATCCTTTAATGATAAACAAAATGCCAAAATTGAAATTAAAGAAAAAGCAGCCAACTTAATTTATAAAGGTTTTACTACTAGCGTGGCAGAGTTACGCGATTGGCTAGCATTACCCAAGCTACTTACAAAATATCAAGCTGATGCAGCAGTTGCATTGGCAGAAAATAACTTTAAAGCTTGGCAAACAAATACTCTTAAAAAAGACCTAACTCAGTTGCAACTAGCTGTGGTGAAATGGCTTTATCAAGCTTACGAATTTTTCCAAGAAGAACGACCGCAAGATTTATTAATTCCCTTTCCTAGCGAACCACAAGTAACACTACCCTCAAAGTCAAACAATACTGATCATTTGAATGAACCTGGTTCCATCGCTGTTGGTGGTGGTATTGGTTGGTTGTTAGGCGGCCCAGTGGGTGCTGCTGTAGTTGGAAGTATTTCTTATTTGTTGAACAAGAATATCCAAAAACAAGACCAACAATCAGCAAAGGAATCTTATCATCAGGAAGTTGCAAAACTTTGTATAACTGCAATTGATGAGTATTTATCTAGCTTCAGCAGTCAAGGCTTATCAATTTTGAATGAATATGAACAAAAAGCCGCAAAAGTAATTTGCTTTGAATTTAGTCAAGAACCGCCAGAAATTACTAAGAAACGTGAAAGTTTGCAGCAGTTACAAAACGGTTTTAATCAGTTGCTACGAGAGTTAGAAAAAGTCAAAATTCTCTCAAATTATCAATTTTATCAAGAAATACCAAAATCCAGGAACAGCAATGGAAAATATTCGCCACAGCCAGAGAGAGTTCAAACTTCCTCACAAAAAGATACTGGTAATAATACTAGGGTAGAATCTGTTTCTCCACCACCGCCAAAAGCTCCTCCCTCTCCACGTCCAGAAGAGGTAGAGGCTAAATTTCGTGATTGGGAAGTCAATGAGGAAATAGCGCGAATGAAAGCAGAAATGCGAACGCCTGGTTCTCAAACTGGCAAACAGCAAAATACAACTCAAAGCAACAAAGCACCCAATCAACCAAAAACCCAGACGGAAAAAGATAAAATTACTCACGCCTACAACATTTTAGGATTGCAAGCAAATGCTTCTTTGGCTGAGGTAAAGCAAGCTTATCGAACTTTAGTAAAAAAATGGCATCCAGATTTGTTTGTGAATCAACCGCAACTGCTAAAACAAGCACAAGAGAAAATACACTTAGTTAATGAAGCTTACGCACTTTTGAGTGAGAAATGAACAACAAAATACCCAAGTTTTTTCATAAGTCGGGGATCTTTTAGATTTCATCCTAATTTCATTTCTAGCTGCAAAGCTAAGAAGTAAATATAGAATTAGGAAAGTATTAGGTGAGACTTATGCAACTGCTATCGTTGAGGAATGGCTTTTTGGCGTTAACCTTTAGTGCGATCGCTTCAGCCGGTGGGTTAATCACAGCCTGTACCAATACTGCTTCCCAGAACCAAAGCCAAGCCCCAAATGCAACTGCTACCAATGCTAGCGGCAAGCAACAGATGAACCACGGCAGTGGCATGAATCACAGCATGGGAATGGATTTAGGCCCAGCCGATGCTAACTTTGATTTACGATTTCTTGACGGTATGACACCGCATCATCAAGGGGCTGTGGAAATGGCTAAAGAAGCGCAGCAGAAATCAAAGCGTCCTGAAATCAAAAAGCTAGCAGACGATATCATCAAATCGCAAAACCAAGAAAGTACTCAAATGAAGCGGTGGCGACAAGCTTGGTATCCCAAGGCGGGAGATAAACCAATGGCTTATAACAGTCAAATGGGTCATAACATGGAAATGTCGGCTGACCAAATGAAAGCCATGATGATGAGTCAGGATTTAGGTGTGGCTGATGCTGAGTTTGATTTACGCTTTATCAATGCGATGATTCCTCACCACCAAGGGGCTGTAACAATGGCACAAGATGCTTTGAGTAAGTCTAAACGCCCTGAAATCAAGCAATTAGCCCAAGAAATTATCAAAGCACAAAATACAGAGATTAAGCAAATGCAGGAGTGGCGAAAAGCCTGGTACAACCAGTGAGATTTGTTTCATACACATCATTGGGTAAAGACGCGATGAATCGCGTCTCTACATCATCTGTGCAACGCTTAATTAGTCCCAAACACTGACTCGACAGTTGACTTAATTGAATCGCGCGCATCCTTCAAAGTTTGGCTAATGGGATGCTTTGCCTGCAAAAATACACGGGCACAATTGCGTCCTGGCATTCCCGAAATCGAACCACCTGGATGAGTTCCTGCACCAGTCAAAAATAGATTATCAATTGGCGTTTTGTAGTTCGCTATTTCTGGCAAGGGACGGAAAAATACCATCTGATCTAGGGTCATGTCAATATGGTAATAATTTCCTTTGTACGCACCTAATCTTTCTCCTAGTTCTGCTGGACTTTCTACACGACGGGCGATAGTTGCATTCTTAACGTTCGGTGCATAGTCTGCTAACTTATCAATCACTCTATCTGCAACTTTGTTTTTTAATTCATCTGTCCAACCAGTACCTTTTAAACCAGTGCCTTCTGCACCGGCAATTTGATAAGGGGCAAAATACTCAATCCATACGGTATGCTTGCCTGGCGGTGCTAATGTGGGGTCTAAGTAGCTAGGCATCACCACATACATTGATGGGTCAGCATCAGGAATCTGTCCCAAGGTACATTTACTATGAGCCTGTTCTACATGAGCCACGGAATCTGCAATTAAGATAGAACCGACGAGATATTCGTCTTTGTGGTCGTGGTGTGGAAAGCGCAGTGGTTCGTCTAAAGCCAAATCTATTTTGAGGATGGTTTCGTTGTTGTTAACGATGCGGCGTTCTAATCTTTCCCATAAATTTGGGTCGGCTCCATCAATATCGCTTTTATCAGTCATTTGCAAAAATAACCGCTTGGCATCAATATTAGAAATAACTCCGTGTTTAGCGCGATATTCTATATTACCAGCAACGCGCACACCTACAGCTTTTCCATCATCAATTAAAACTTTTTCAACATGCTGATCTGTGAGAATAACGCCACCTTTACTTGTGACTAAATTCACCAAAGCTTGCACAAGTGCGCCAGTTCCGCCGCGAGGTCTTGCCATACCAGGGCTGTGACGCATTGCCATCATAATTGCACCAATGGCAAGGGTTTTTTGTGATGGTGGCGCACCAAGTTCTGATGCTAATCTGGCTAGTGGCGCTTTGAGAAATTCTTCATCAAACCACTCGTTAAGTAAATCCTCGGCGCTGGTTAACATGGTGCGAATAAAGTCCAGCGTTTTGTTAGGGGAACCAATAATAGAAAATAAATCTTTTAGTTTTGTGATGTCGTAGTTACCAAGGATGTCTATAACTGACTTTGGCGGTGCATTAAACATGGGAATCATTGCACCTAGCGATCGCTGCCAAAAGTCTACAAATTCGGCATATTTTTTAGCATCACGTTCACTATACCGGGCAATTTCTGCACAAGTCTTTTCCACCGACTTATGTCCTAAGAAATACTTGCCATCAGGATGAGGACAGAAAACAACTGGATCGCACTCTAAATAATGCAAGCCGTATTTTTCTAGTTCTAATTCTTCAACAACTGGTCCTAAGTGAATAAATTCATGGTCAATAGCACACAAATTGAATTTAAATCCAGGCGCTTCTTGGGGTAAACATTCTTCAGTTGTTGCTGCACCACCTGGAACAGAACGCTTTTCTAGTAACAGAACGCTATAACCAGCTTTCAGCAAATAAGCTGCACAAACTAGTCCATTGTGTCCAGCACCGATCAGCACAACATCATACTCTTGCATAGTTGTTATTTTTAAATTAAGTAGCTTTCAGAATATTAAAAAACTTTTAGAAAATTTACATCACCCGTCAGTAACAAAGATTATCTTTAGCTAGAGTAAATACTACTAAAGAGATAGTTCAGTCAACGATGATGGTATTTGCCTGACTTGAGTTTCTATCGTAAGTATTAGACTACCAATTTCTACTTTTATATCTTTAATAGAAAACGCTATATCCTCCCATTTAAAAAATGGTGTATTCATCAGTTCTTTGGCTTTCTGCATTAATGCTGTAACTAATTCTATGGAAATCCCGCCTCCCTCAGTGCAGTTAAAACTTTCCAGCATCGCGGGTTTTGAATGAGTCTGTAAACGAGCGATCGCACTGTAAGCGAAAGGGCGAGTATTTCCAATTTCCTTTAACAGCACCTTTCCCCTACATTCTATTTTGCCATCACCAGGTAAAAGTACCTGAATTTCTTGCGGCTCAAAACTCACAATTTCACCATCTACATCCAACTCCAAGTTTTGCATCTGGCTGCAAATAAAGTCTGAGGTCAAGGCGCGATTAATATCTACTTCTGTAAGTATAATCCGAGCAATGGCATTTACTGGCTCATTGAGTTCTATTTGACCAAAAAGAGCGCTTAAGGGGTTAATGGCAATACTATCTGTTTGCAGTTTGATTTCCTGTACGCGAATATCTTGCTGGATGACTAATCCCTGTCCTGCAACCGAAACTCCATCAGCCTGTCCCTGAACTATTTTCAACAGATCGGTTTGTATATCTATTTCTATCTGTTCTACTTCATCTAGCTTGTCAGATATTCTTTTTTCAACTTCCTGGGATAGAAATTTTTCCTCTAACCGATGCTCATCAGGCATGAATTAGTAATCTCATAAATGTTCTCTTGCTAATTACTGTAAAGGCTAGATCCTAACGAGCGAATCTACATTGCGGTATATATAAATCGGAATATTAAAGTAATTTGTAATGACGCTCTCTACGTTCGCGCAGCGTGTCGCAGACAGAGGAGTACGAATACTCGCTCTAAGCGCGCAGCCTCTCGTTCGCGTAGCGTCTCCCTTTGGGAGAAGAGAAGGCTTTACACTACGCTAACGTAATTTATAAACAACTATAAACAAGACTGCCATCGTTAAGGGATCTGCGGGTTAATAGAGCCTACCGTGTACACACAAGTCTTTCCTAAAACCTCA
>NZ_WBKM01000220.1 GCF_015714725.1 Nostoc sp. WHI | reverse complement strand
GAGGCTAGGAACGAGAGTTTAAGGGTGTTCCTCTCGTTCCCTGGTTCTGCCAGGGAATACACTTATAAGAGGCTCTGCCTCAAGTTAGTATAAAAGGCGGAGCCTTATGACTGCATTCCCAGCCGGAGGCTAGGAACGAGAGTTTAAGGGTGTTCCTCTCGTTCCCTGGCTCTGCCAGGGAATGCACTTATAAGAGGCTCTGCCTCAAGTTAGTATAAAAGGCGGGGCCTTATGACTGCATTCCCAGCCGGAGGCTAGGAACGAGAGTTTGAGGGGTGCGCTTAAGGTGGGAAAACTACGCACATTATAGGCTCTTGTATTTCATTGAATTAAAAATAGTGCGAATTGTCAGCTAAGGCACATTTATTAATTTGCATCTTGACATAAAATCATCATTTATTTACATAATCCGGAGGATTACAAGTTTATTTTGTAGTTATATATATTCCGATCGCACTAGGTTAAGCTTACAAATGAATCGGGTTGCTCGCCGTTATTTTTCTTACTTACTGTGTTTGGGATTAGTAGTCACTTTAACAGTTTTTTCCCTCTCTTCACTCCCAGTTTATTCCCAAAAAACAAGTCCTTTAACTACGGAAATTCGCGGCGTTTGGCTGACTAATGTTGCTAGTGGTGTACTCTTTGTCCCTTGGGGTATTAACCGGGCTTTAAATCAATTATCGGCTCTCAACTTTAATACAATTTATCCTGTAGTTTGGAATCGAGGACATACTTTTTATAAGAGTGCTGTAGCTAAAATGACTACAGGCTCAGATACTCAACCTTTGCTCAACTTTATGCACGGTGGACGGGATGTTTTAGCAAAGATAGTCACACTTGCGAAAAATAAAGATTTGAGAGTTATTCCCTGGTTTGAATACGGGTTTATGACGCCGCATTATTCACAATTAGCAAAGCGTTATCCTGACTGGTTGACAATTGGGCAAGAAGGTATAAACTCTATCAAAGAAGTCCCACCGGAAGAAATTGACAATGGTTTAGTGAATAAGCAAGCTTGGTTGAATCCCTTACATCCGCAAGTGCAAGAGTTTATCCAAGCGCTAATTTTGGAAGTAGTCAGGGATTACGATGTCGATGGTATTCAGCTTGATGACCATTTTGGGATGCCTGTACAGTTTGGCTACGATCGCTTCACTATCCAACTTTACCAGCAAGAACATCAAGGTAAAAGTCCCCCTATTAATCCTTTTAACTCAGAATGGATGCGTTGGCGAGCAGATAAAATTACTGATTTCATGGCAGAAATCTATCAAGCTGTGAAGGCGGTTAAACCCAAAGCCAGAATATCTTTGTCTCCTAACTATCAAGCTTTTGCCTACAAATACTATTTGCAAGACTGGGAAAGTTGGGTAAAAAAAGGTTTAGTTGATGAGTTAATTTTACAAGTATATCGAAATGACAAAAACTCTTTTATCGCTCAACTAGAACAACCATCTGTGAAATTGGCTCAAAGTCTAATTCCTGTAGGCATTGGTATCTCAACGGGAACGGTGCGTAATTCTGTGAAAATCGCCCAAATTAAAGAACAGGTTCAAGCAGTGCGCGATCGCAATTTTGACGGTATCTCCTTTTTCTACTGGGAAAGTCTGTGGGGTTACATTGTACCTGAATCACCCCAACAGCGACGCAAAGCTTTTTTTGATATGTTTAATGCTAAAACTGTCAGACTATTACAACCAAATAAACTTTGATACCATTCGTGCCTAGAAATACTAAATTTGGCTTTACATTGCTGTGGACTTTTGCTACATTTTGTGGTTTCTTATTGAGTTTGCTCTTCATTGAAGTTGGCGAAAAGCCGGAT
Source organism: Nostoc sp. WHI (assembly GCF_015714725.1). Classification (GTDB taxonomy): domain Bacteria; phylum Cyanobacteriota; class Cyanobacteriia; order Cyanobacteriales; family Nostocaceae; genus Nostoc. The sequence continues at coordinate 16,909 of NZ_WBKM01000220.1, read as the reverse complement.
GTTGGAGTGGTAGAAGCAGCTATCGGCGGATTTCTAATCGCACTTCCTCAAGGTTGTCTTCTCAAAGAACCTATATTTTGTATCAGGTGGATTTTGTCAAGTCTTTTGGGTTGGAGTATTATCACCGCTATCGGTATTGGTGCTGTGGGTTGGATTATACCTAGTACTCAGATTCTACCTCTGAGAATCCTATCTGGGGCGATTTATGGGGCACTTGGCGGCTTAGGGATTGGATTGGCACAATGGTTGGCAATTCCCCACCCTGTGGCGTGGCGATGGATATTTGTCTCTTCGGCAAGTTGGGCTGTTGCTGTCCCCGTGGGTTCTGCTGTGGGGATGATTTTGCGCCGCTTAACGCAGTTATTCTTAGGCGAAGTCATGGGATTAGCCATCACTTGGCTACTGGTTGGTATCCTCACTGGAATGAATGCTCACAAATTGCGATGCCTGGGGTGATCACTGAACTGTTGAAGTTATGAGTGAAAAAATGCAGAGATTTGCAGATAAAATTGAAAGATTTGTGGATAAAATCTTGGACTGAGTATGGAATTGAGCATCCTTCCCCTCCCCATCCTTGCCCAATAAATGAATAATTATAAAATTAATTTATGTAACTTGATGATCATACTTAAGTATATGCAATAATCTTAAGAAACTGTTAAAAATCAACTTTAGTAAGTTTGCCTTAACCTGTAAATGTATTTACGCCTTGAAACAGCAGGATTTATTAAGCTGACTCCTATTAGCTTTCCTAGATTTCTGATCACAAGTAGAGAAAGATCCAAGTTTCGATGAGAAGGGCTGACAATACTTAGACTCTCGCATGAATGTGAATCCAACTGAATTAATTACAGAATTGACAAAACTATCACCTCCTCAGATTCTCTTCGGTACAGAAGTAGACAAGAAAAGTAGTAGCGAGCAGTTTCTACTGAGCATGTACGATTCTGTGCAAGCATCAATATTTATAGTGGATGTTCTGGATGATGGAGATTTTCAGTATGTGGCACTAAATCCCACTCATGAGCGGTGGATAGGCATTTGCTCAGATGATCTCCGGGGCAAAAAACCAGAGGATATTCTCTCCCCCATTGATGCTGCTACGGTGCGTCAGCATTATGCTGACTGCGTGCTATTTGGCAAAACTATTTCTTACGAACAATGTTTGCAATTCCAGGGAATTCCTACTTGGTGGAGTACGACTCTTACCCCACTACGGGATACAAACTCCAGGATTTATCGATTGATTGGTACTAGTAGCAATATCACTCCTGTTAAGCAAGCAGAACAAGCAGTTGGACTCCAAGCGGAACGGGAGCAACTACTAGAAGCGATCGCCGCACGGATTCACCAATTTGTAGAATTAGAGACAATTCTGCATCAGACAACAATTGAACTGCGGCAATTTTTAAATTGCGATCGCGTGCTGATTTATCGCTTCGAGGCTGATGGTAGTGGAGTAATCATTGCCGAATCAACTTTGGCTGTCAGCGATCCACTATTGGGAAAAAATATCACCGATCCCTGCTTCAGTGGCAAACATCCAGAACACTACGGACGAGGTTGCATTCAAGTTGTCGAAGACATTTATGCAGCCGGGTTGCATCCTTGCCATATAGATTTTCTTGCTTCTTTGCAGATAAGAGCCAATGTAGTCGTGCCGATTTTCCAAGAGCAAGATATGTGGGGGCTGTTAATTGCCCAGCATTGCCACCAACCGCGTCAATGGCAGCAAACAGAAACTGACTTGTTCAAGCAGTTGGCAACTCAAATCGGCATTGCTATCCAACAAGCAGAACTTCGTCAGCAGATCAAGGATCTCAAAGCCAAGTTGGAGTTGCAAAAACAGAAGCACATAAATCAGTTGCAGCAGGTGCGAAAGTTTGAAGCCTTGGTGCGACGCATAATAGAACAAATCCGCGACAGTCTGGATGAAACTCAGGTGTTGCAGACAGTCACCCAGGAATTAGCACAGTTACTGAACCTTGATCGTTGCCAAATTGAACTCTATAGCCCTTGCCAAACTCTAGTTACTATTACTTACGAGTATACCACTAACCTACCTCAGTGTCAGGGACTGACCAGACAGATTGCAGACCGTCTTGAAGTTTATCAGCCACTATTGCAAAAACAAACTTTGCAATTTTTGGAAATTGTGCCTGGATGGCGACCAAATTTGTTGGTTATGTCCCAGATGGCTTGTCCAATTTTCGATACTCAAGGGATTTTGGGAAATATTTGGTTGACAAGACCAACACAAGAGGCTTTTGATGAATTTGAAATTGAGCTAGTGCAGCAGGTAGCAAATAAATGTGCGATCGCCATTCGTCAAGCCCAGCGTTATGAACAAAATAGGGCACAGGTGAAAGAACTAGAAAAACGCGATCGGCTCAAAAATGAATTTCTCAGAACCCTATCCCAAGAACTGCGGACACCAATAACTAGCATCAGCCTCGCAGCCCAAACTCTCGAAAGTGTTCTCACACCGTCAGAAATATCAGATATAGAAATAGTTCCGCAACTCTTACAGATTTTGTATAACGAGTGCGGGCGAGAAAGCAAGTTAATTAACGATCTCCTCACACTCACATCTCTGGAAGCCGAACCCAATCCCCCGACTTTGATTGCTATTGACTTACAAAGTTGGCTTTATCCCATTGTTGAATCTTTTCGAGATATCACTAGCTGCCAACGGCAACATTTAAACTTGATTGTTGCTCATGCACTCCCGCCTTTGGAGACAGATATCACAGATTTAGAGCGGATTATCACCGAACTGCTTAATCATGCCGCCAAATATACCCCAGCAGGCAAATCCATCATAGTTTGTGCTGGTCTTACAGAGAATGCAATAGAGCTTAATATTACCAATTCTGGAATAGAGCTTACCAGCAATGAACTGTCACGAATTTTTGAGCCTTTTTATCACCTTTCCAAACATGATCCTTGGAAACATAGCGGCACTGGATTGGAACTGGCATTAGTGCAGAAAATGGTCAGACATTTAGGCTGTTCAATTTGTGTAAATAGTGCAGCAGGTCAAACCACCTTTACCATCAAATTTCCCCTTTAATTCGTTTTTTGGGCTGCTGTACTGGCAAATCTGTCAGAAGTTTGCTATATTTATTAATTGTGCGGGTGACTAGCTCAATGGCAGAGCAGTAGACTCTTAATCTATTGGTTCTGAGTTCGAATCTCAGGTCACCCACTTTTTAAGTATTTTTGTACATTAACTAATTATTTGTCACTGTTAACAGATTATTGTCAATTTTCACTAATTAATGTCATTGTTAACAGATTAATATCCTCTTTGAGAAATTAATGGCACTTTAGAGAACTAGATGTAACTTTCCTATAATATTATTCCATTTATATCTCACTTTTAGGTGATTGCGATGCTTTAAAGGAAACCGCCTAGAATGCTTTTGCAAGATACCCAAAGTTGGTGATTGCAGCAAGAATCTATAACGTACTGTGCGTTTAATCTCACCTTGTTAGAAAATATTCTTTTGCCCAAAACATTTACGACCAATAGATTAACGGGACTTAAACAAAAATTAAGCCCAAATAAAGCCCAAACTGGCTTTGTAAGCAGCAAATACATCACGGTTGAGGGTCAACCAATCGAAAAATCGATAAGACATAGCCGTTCTAAAGGCTTCTAAGGCTTCAGTAAAGGTGTTCAAAGGTTTGCTTGCCCACCTACGTCTCAAGCCTCCTGTCATCTGATGCCAAAGAATAAAAGTATAGGCACAAAAAATCAAGATAAAATGTCGAAGTAAACTTCTTTTATCTCGGACTTGATATTCTTTCAATCCTAACCACCCCTTGGCTTCCCGATAGAAAACTTCTACCCAATTTCTGGCTCCATAAGTATCAACTATCCATTGCGGTGTGACAATTGATGAGGAAACATTGGTGAGCCAGTGCGGTCTTGGGGTCTCCCCAAGTAGAGCATCTGGCGTGATGAAATAGTCAATATCAGTGGCTTCAGAGAAACTCGCAGCGTTCATGACGATGGCAATATTGCGCTTTCCACTTAGACCCGATATCTCCACTTCTTTAGTTGCTACCCATAAGGTTTTCGGTTTATCTAAATTAAGTTTAATTTCAGTAAAAGCCTCTTGAGATAAAGCTTGTGCTAACTCATCTAATCTAATTCTTTGTTGAATATTATCTATCTCATTAACAATGACTTTGCGATTTTTAGCTAATCCTCCTAAATACTTTAGTTGACGATTTTCTAACTTTAATAAGAAAGATGTGTTGTTGCCATATCCACCATCAACAATGACTATTCCTGGTTGATAACCACGGCTTAATGTTAGGTCTATTAATTTAATTGCTAATTCCGGCTTCTTCTGAAAACTTGTCCAAAATCTTCTTCAAGTCACACTACAGCAGGCTATTCGGCATCGTACTCTGCTCTTGTCTCTAAAAAGCAATCCGCACCCAAACAACTTTCTGGCAAAATGCCTCTGATTCGCTGATAAGTTCCTGTATCCTGGGATATCCCTTGTTTGTGGAGAGCCGAATGATTCCTATAGATATGAAACGACTCATCAAAAAAAACCCTAACCTAGTTCGCAAGAAAACAGAAGTAACCCCACCACCGACTGAACCCATTCAGATGCCTGAGAGCCAAAATATTCCTGAAACAGTAATTGAACCCAATCCACCTGTGTACATTGAAGACTACGTTTCCGAATCCGAATACATTTCTGAACACTATTGCCCCCTACGCTCTGTGGGTAACTCCGGGTGGCAACCGTCTGATGTGTGGCGAGAGTTGAGAGTTGATAATTTATGTGAGTAAATTAAGCTCTGACTGAATAAAAATTAATATATCTATCATGCTAAATTACCTTCAAAAAAGTCATGAAACGCTTACTAGGCAACAAAAATAAACATTATTTACTAGTTTTTTATGGGGTTTAGCACTGATTCGGGCTTTTGAGCTTTATTGTCGAGCCTAGTTATGATATCTAACTAATAATTTGGCATAACAGATACTGAAGAACCGAAATTATTAAACCTTAATGCTCCTAGAAAATTTTCTAGAGGCATTAAGCTTTCGTTAAGTTATAGAGTTAAATATAGTGCTTGAATGAAAGTCTATAAATCTTGCATCAGCTGAAAGTGAAAAGCTTGAAAAATATTGTGCAAGTACAGGTAGACCTGCAACTGATGTGATTCGGGAGTTGATTCGCTCTCTGACAATAACCGAGCTGTCCGCGTCTGAACAGACTACACCTGCGCTAAAATATGATGTCCCCATTCTGAAATAATGGCAATTGAATAGCTTGGGTTTGCTTGGTGTTATCCAGATTGGACAACGAAATGCCCAACAACCTGATGCTCCGATTCTCCAGATCAATCGACTCAAACAGCGCTTTGGCTATCTCAAAAATCGTAGATACTCCACTGATGGGAGCAAGCATTGTCTTACTGCGCGTTAACTGCTGATAATCAGAAAACTTGACTTTCAGAGTTAATGTGCGGCCTCGCGTTTCGTGTTGCTCTAAGCGTTGCTCACAAGAAAGGGCTATCTGTTCAAGTTCTTGCAACACCTGGCTGATATCGCTTAAGTCTTGTGCAAACGAGGTTTCTGCACCAATGGACTTACGAACCCGATTTGCTTCAACTGGTCGATCATCTTCTGCTTTGGCAATCTTGTAGTAATAATGACCAGTTTTACCAAAGTGGTGTGTTAACTCAGTCAGCGATCGCCCCTTCAAATCTGCGCCAGTATGAATGCCGAGCGAATGCATCTTCGCCGCCGTCACCTCTCCAATGCCGTGAAACTTTTCAATCGCTAGCTGTTCTACAAAAGCGATCGCATCCTCCGGTAAAATCACCGTTAGCCCATTGGGTTTATTCTGGCCTGATGCCATTTTTGCAAGAAACTTGTTAATCGACACGCCTGCGGTTGCCGTCAACTGAGTTTTCCTTGCCAATATTTTGAACAATTCTGCTATACTTTTTACCTGTTTACTTTTTAATAAAAATAACGCTTGCACTCTTTATTTTCCTGATGCTGTTTTTTGCTCACTCAGCATTTTATACAATTCTTCTTCTGATTCTTTTATCTTTAATTTCATACACCCTGGCTACCCTGTTCGTTTTTTACTTATTCTTTTCGGCATATCATACTTTCCGTGAATTGGTATCACACCCCAATCTGGAAGTTTCGGAGTAACAAACTTACAGAGTTACAGATTCAGTTCTAGGAGGTTAAGACAGATAGATGGTATCTCGGCTCAATCAATACCGGATTAAAATACCGAAGCTGTTTTCAGGTCGGCAACAAGTATTTGGAGAAGCACGCACCCGGATTTTGCTCTGGTACTTGCTGATTTTGGCGATCACATTTATCATCGCCATTCCCGCATTTCGCTATAAACTCTACCAGCGCATTGATGAGCGGGTTCGTAAGGATATGGTAGAAGATATAGCGGCTTTTAGTGCGTTAATTAAAGGTGAAACCTTTGCCCTAGATGATGCGCTGACTGAGGACGATCCAGAAGACATAATGATTGGTCCAAAGCAGCTAAAATGGTTGCTGTCCGGCAAAAAACAAATCGCTCCTCCCGCTTCCAAAGAAGATTTGATCAGACTTTTCAGAGCTTATCTGTTATATCGACTACCAGAGGATGACTCTTATTTCATCACATTTGTGGACGGTGAATTTTATAAATCTAGCCCCAGAGCGCGTCCTAAACCACTTGCCAAAGAGTCACCACTCATGGAACGGTGGGCAAAACAAACTCAACCAGAACAGGGAGAAAAAGAATTTTCCGACCTCGATCTTAGTAAGATCCTCTACATGGTGGAACCGATTAAAATTAATGGACAAACGCAGGGTGTCTTCGTTGTTGCCCATAGTGCAGCTGGTGAGCGGGCAGAAGCTCTAGAAGCAGTTTCCGTAATTATTGAGGTTTCCAGTTTAGTGTTTGTGGTGTCCTTCATCCTGGCATGGTTAGCGGCGGGACGGGTACTAGCTCCCCTAAGGACAATTACTGCTACTGCTCATGTAATTAGTGAGTCAGATTTAACCCAACGCTTACCTGCGCGAGGTAAGGGAGAACTGGCAGAATTGGCAAAGACATTCAACGAAATGATGGACAGACTAGAGGCAGCTTTTGCCACACAGCAGGAATTTGTTAACGATGCTGGGCATGAATTGCGAACTCCCATTACCATCGTTCGCGGACATCTGGAACTGATGGGAGATGACCCCCAAGAGCAACAGGAAACCTTGGCGCTGGTCATGGGAGAACTAGACAGGATGAGCCGTTTGGTGGATGACATGATTTTGTTGGCGAAGGCAGAACGCTTAGATTTTTTGCAGTTGGCGACGGTGAATGTAGCAGACTTAACCCAAGAGTTATTTGTAAAAACTCAAGCACTAGCAGAGCGGGATTGGGAAATAGATGCGATCGCAAGGGGTCAGATTATAGTTGACCGCCAAAGAATTACTGAGGCTGTGATTAATCTGGCGCAGAATGCGACTCAGCATACTGTAAAGAGTGATACTATCTCCATAGGTTGTGCGATCGCTAAAGGAAAGGTGCGTTTCTGGGTACGCGATACAGGCGAAGGCATTCCCGTTGTTGATCAAAAACGGATTTTTGAACGTTTTGCTCGAACTTCTAACAGTCGTCGTCGCTCTGAGGGTGCGGGATTGGGACTGTCAATTGTCCGAGCGATCGCAGAAGCCCACGGTGGACAAGTGTTACTCCGAAGTCAACTAGGAAAAGGTTCGATGTTTACTATCGTTTTACCCCTCGATCTCCCTAAGAAATAAGTGCTTATGGCCAATATTCTGATCGCTGAAGATGAACCTCGCATTGCCTCATTTATTGAGAAAGGATTGCGATCGCAAGGTTTTACAACAACAACTGTTACCGATGGGTTGTATGTGCTAGATATAGCACATAGTGGAAGTTTTGACTTACTAATTTTGGATTTGGGATTACCTGGAAAAGATGGCTTTCAGGTACTTGAAGAACTGCGGGGACAGGGAGAAGATTTACCTGTAATTATCCTCTCGGCTCGGAGTGATATTCACGATAAAGTAGCTGGATTAGAAGGGGGCGCAGATGATTATGTCACCAAACCCTTCCGATTTGAAGAACTTCTAGCGCGGGTAAAGTTGCGTTTGCGAAGTGCTAGACCTGCGAGAGATGCCCAAGAAATTCTCCTCAAAGCGGGTAATGTGGTGCTTGATTTACGAACTCGACAGGTAAAAGTAGGCGATCACTTTGTAGAATTACCTGCTCGTGAATTTACAATGGCAGAAATGTTTTGCCGTCATCCCGGACAAGTTATAAGTCGAGAACAACTGCTAGATTACGTTTGGGGCTACGACTATAATCCAGGTTCTAATATTGTCGATGTATATGTCGGTTATCTCCGCAAGAAACTAGGCAGCAACCTTATTGAAACCGTTAGAGGGATAGGTTATCGCTTGCGAACCTGAGAACTTTCTCGGTCTATGGTGGTGTACACAAATCGAATTACCCCATTTCCCAAACTTATATATTCCATACATTACTCTCCTTCTGGCTCGGAATATTAAAAGAAATTTTTAGACAGGGAGAGACACTAACAATTATCATCATCACAGATCGTAAAAACTATCTCAAAAGAGTGATGGCATTCAAAAAATGGAGCAGATGACTATATTACTAAGCCATTTCGCTTCAGTGACTTGCTGGAACGAATTCAAATCCATCTAAGTCGTGGTTGAGTATGAAACAGCACAGTAAGTTCGATAAACTGACTTCTAAGCAATCAAATAACCGCTTGCAACTATCAAATAACCTCATTGCACACACAAGTATTTCTAGACATTGGTTTAGTTATTTGAAGGTTGGTCAAAAGATTGGTATTGGATATGCGCTGCTTGTGAGCATCGCCGTGCTGGGAACTACTATGGGTTTTGTAATTGCAGATTATTACAAACAGAAGGCACAAAAACGGGAAGAAGCAGCATTTGAAGAGTTATATCAAGCGTCTCAACTAAAAACAAGTGTGTTTTATGTTCGCACCACTCAACATCAACTGATTCTCTACATGGATCGACCAAAACTGTGGAACAAAAATTACACTCAATTACTTGACCATGTTGCCGAAACCCGACAATTTTGGTCTGAATTAACAGCAAACTACACCATTAACAGACCCAATTATAATTCTAGAATTGAGCAGAAAGCAGTTTACCCCTTGTTGCATAATTATAAAGGTTTTAGTGCTTATTTACAGCGAACAGAAGCTTTTTTTAAAGAGAATAATCCCAATAATTTATCAGCGAGCAAGATTAAGGCAGCACAAACTGAATTATTTAATTTTATGCATGGCTCGTCGGTTTTTTTAATGGATGACTTTCTCAATGACATCACTAACTTTGTGAAAGTTACAGCCGAGGAGTATCAGCAAGCAAAACTGGAACTACAAACGGCGGAAAAATTACGCTCGTATATTATCGTTGGTAGCCTATTACTATCAATTGCGATCGCCACATTAATAGCAATTTACACCAGTCGCGCCATTGCCCGTCCCATTCAAGCAGTCACTCATATTGCCCAACAGGTTACAGAAGAATCTAATTTCGATTTACAAGCACCCGTCACGACTAATGATGAAGTTGGCATATTAGCGACTTCTCTCAATCGTCTTATCCAGGAAGTTCAGCAACTCATCAAAGCCCAAAAGGATGCTAATGAACAGCTAGAAGTATACAACCAGGTGCTAGAAAAGAAAGTGCGCGAACGGACGCGGGAGTTAGATGAGAAAAATCAACGTTTAGAATTGGCATTAGCGGAACTGCGTTACACCCAAGCACAAATCGTGGAAAATAAGCAGAGGGAGTAGAAGGGGAAAGGGGCGCAGGGGGAGAAAAAGTCGTAGTGAAGTCCAGAAATTGGATAATTTATTACTTTATTATTGCCGAACAGTATTGGTATAACTCCTGAATTCTGTTTTCATAAAAATATCATGAGAATTTTCTCATCTAACTTTCATAAAAGATTCATGGAAGATTGGGAAGGTACTTAATTAGTACGGCATCAATTCACTGAATAACTGAGGGACATTTAGCCATGAGACTTATGGTATATTCCCACGATGGCTTCGGTCTCGGTAATATTCGCAGAATGCTGGCAATCTGCACTCACTTACTTGATTCGATTCCAGAACTTTCTATTTTGGTCGTTTCTGGTTCGCCGATGCTGCACAGCTTTCGTCTCCCGAAAAGACTCGATTACATTAAACTACCCTGTTTAAATCGAGGAGCATCGGGTGAAATGTCTGCGAAATATCTGGGGACAGAAATCGATGAGACAGTGAAATTACGCTCAGAGTTAATTTTATCTGCGATCGCTAATTTTAAACCCGATATATTTCTAGTAGATAAAAAGCCCTATGGTATCCGTAATGAATTAAAAGCTGCTGTCGAATATCTCAAAGCAAAATTGCCGGAAACTCCCCTAATTCTCTTGCTGCGTGACATTTTGGATCATCCAGATGTGACAATCCCAGAATGGCAAAAGTATGGTTACTACGAAGCAATCGAGAAATTTTACAAATCCGTGCTTGTGGTTGGGACTCCAGAAATTTTCGACATCCGCCAAGAATATCAACTACCGCCAATGATTGCCCAGAAGGTGCAGTTTTGTGGTTATATCCGCACAGAACTAGGGCGTAAAAGTCCAAATCTCATCCGTAGTGAGTTACGATTAAGCCCAGAAGAACAACTCATTTTAGTTACGCCGGGTGGTGGCGAAGATGGTTACACCTTAATTGACACCTATTTATCGAGTTTGGCATTGCTACCTGCTTCCTATAAACTACGAAGTTTAATTATATGTGGCCCGGAAATGCCCGCCAAAGATAAAGCAGCATTAGAACAGAAAGCAGCTGCATATCCCCAGGTGCAGATGAGCGATTTTACCGATGATTTGATGAGTTACATCGCCGCCGCAGATACCGTAGTCGCAATGGGAGGCTACAACACAACTTGCGAGATTCTCTCAGTGGGTAAGCCAGCAGTAGTAGTACCCAGAATCAAGCCATCACAAGAACAGTCCATTCGTGCAGAACACTTGGCAAAGTTGGGGGTTTTAGCGGCTATTCATCCAAACGATCTGACTCCAGATATATTACTGCGATCGCTGTTACAACAACTCGATACTCCACAGATTTCCCGAACAGCAATTAATCTGAATGGATTGCCCAAAATTAGCCAATATATCTCCACCTTACTAGCAAAAAAAAAGGTCGTGATTCCATTTTGCTATCAGTTCCCGGAATTAGCGATGATTGCCAAAATTGTTTAAATAGGTAAAGTTATCATGAAACGTCTTATGTTCTACTGCCAACATATTTTAGGCATGGGGCATCTAGTTCGCAGCATGGAAATTGTGCGCGGTTTGACCCAAGAGTTCCAAATTTGTTTTATTAATGGCGGTGAAATTATTAAAGAATTTGAAATTCCTGCTGGTGTTGAAGTCATCAATCTACCTGCAATTAAAACCGACACAGAATTTGAAGAATTGCAAGTAGTAGATAGTGGCTTTAGCCTCACCGAAGTTAAGGAAATCAGAACATATCGACTTCTAGAAATATTTAACCAGTTCCAGCCTGATATTTTAATAATTGAGTTATTCCCTTTTGGTAGAAGACGCTTTTCTTTTGAATTAATTCCTTTACTAGAAATAGCAAAATCAGATGGAAGTTCGACAAAAGTCGTTTCTAGTTTGCGAGATATTGTAGTTACAAAACAACATAAGCAGGTAAAACATGAAGAGAAAGTTTGCAATTTAATCAACGAATATTTTCATATGCTGCTGGTTCACGGCGACCCGAAATTTGTCCCATTGGAAGAAACCTTTTCTAGAGTCAACGACCTTAAATGTGAAGTGTATTACACCGGGTATGTAGTCCAACAACCACCGATAAATCCTGTACTGACTGATGAAGATAGAGAAATTGTCAACTCAGACAAACCCCTAATTTTAGTCAGCGTAGGAGGTGGCAGATTTGGTCATGAGTTGCTTGAATGTGTAGTGAAAACAGCCCCTTTATTGGAGAAAAAACTGCCGCACAATATCCAGATTTTCACTGGCCCTTTTATGCCAGAGTCAAAACTTCATGAACTGCAAACAATGGCAGGAGATAGCAATAATATTCGCATTCGACGCTATACTCCTTACTTGCTAACTTACATGCAAAAAGCAGACCTTTCGATAAATATGTCTGGCTATAACACCACAATGAATGTTTTAACCACAGGTGTAAGAGCCATGATTCTTCCCTTCACAGGCAACCAAGATCGTGAACAAACCATTAGAGCCGAAAAATTAAGCGACTTAGGAATCATCAAACTTATTAACCCTAATGACTTGCAACCCGATTACTTTGCTGAACAAATCATCAACTACCTCAAAGAACAACCCAATAAAATTAGCTTTGATTTCGCCGGAGTTGAAAAAACTACAACCCTCTTAAAAACTCTACTAGTCAAACAAAAAGTTGCTTAATACAGCATTTCCTAAACAAACTCCGCGTTCCTCTGCGCTTCCCATTGCGCTCCTTTGCGTTTAAATCTAAACCTTCATAAACACAAAAAAATAAAATCATGGATAAAACAAAAATTTGCATCACCACACTTGAATATCCGCCCGATATTGGCGGCGTAGGTGAATCAGTACATAGAATTTCCCAGATGCTAATTAATAGCGGCTATGAAGTTCACGTTGCAGTTTTTCGCTCCAAACAACGCCTAGTTTCTGATGAAACTCGCAGACGAACAAGTTGCACAACAACGCTTCAAGATGGTATATTTGTGCATCGCATCAAATCAGCCGTTCGCAACCACACCACAGAAATTCAAGACTTTTTTAGCGACGTTTACTTTCAACTCAAATGCTTACATCAAAAGCATAATTTTCACTTGTTTCACGCTTTTTTTATGAATGAAACAGGTTATGTAACGACGCTTTTAGCCAGGGAAAACGATATTCCGGTAATCAATAGCGTTCGCGGTAGCGATTTGCACAAACATATTTTTAATCCTAAGAATCATGCTCAAATAGCATGGATTTTAGAGAATTCTGCTTGGGTGACATTTGTCAGCCGTGAATTGCTCAAAAGAGCTAGTGTTATTACTCCAAGCGTGAAGTTAAAATCATCAGCTTTCTGGAATTCTATTGCACCTATCAATTTTGAGCAATTCCCCACCCCGTCTTTAGTTAAAGAATTACCAGGTATCATTATCGGCTCATCGGGTAGGTTCCGAGACAAGAAAGGAATTGAATTTCTCCTCGATGCTTGCGCCGAATTGGGTAAAGAGTTAGATTTAACACTTTTGTTAATAGGTGATTTTGTTGAGAAAGAACGAGAATATTGGCAGCAACAAATTCAGCAAAGTGAAATTGGTCATCGCCTCCGCATTACTGGAATTACCAGCCGTCAAGAAGCTTTAGCTTATCTGCCTCACCTAGATATTTTTGCAATTCCTTCACTGCATGATGGTTGTCCCAATACGCTCCTAGAAGCAATGCTAGCAAGTCGAGCAATAATTGGGACTCGTGTAGATGCGATCGCTGAAATTATAGAAGATGACGTAGACGGTTTGCTAGTAAACCCCGGCAGTACAGAAGAATTAACTGCTGCACTGCGATATTTGGCAACTCAACCAGAACTGCGGCAAAAGTTGGGCGCAGGAGCCAAGACAAAAGTAACTCAACAGCTTGCCCTATCAGTAGAATATCAAAACTGGATGAATGTTTACCAACGAGCATTAGGGACATCTGATGCAGTTTTGTTAGGGGAAATATCCCTCGTGTAGAAAACATCACAACTCTCTTTTTCTCTCTGTGGTTCTCTGCGCCTCTGCGGTTAAATAAATAATTAACCGCAGAGAGAAAAGAAGAATTCATTTTGTAAAAACAGCATTTGAAACTATGAATAAACCACAAATCACCATAATTGTTTCGCAGCGTGAGCGATTCAGTTATACCCGCGAATCACTGGAAAGCATTTACCAACACACTCAACTACCTTTCTCTTTAATTTATGTAGATGCCGGTTCACCTCGCCACATCCAGCGCTACCTCCAAGAACAAGCCCATGAAAAAGGATTCCAATTAATCCGCACAGAACACTACCTTTCACCTAACCAAGCCCGTAACCTTGGTTTACAACAAGTTGATAGCGAGTATTTAGTCTTTATTGACAACGATGTAATTGTCAGTCCAGGTTGGCTAAACTCTTTACTCGAATGTGCCAAAGAAACAAAAGCAACTGTAGTCTGTCCGCTAACTTGTATTGGTAAACCTTTGGGAGAAACAGTACATCTGGCGGGTGGCGAAGCTCATATACTTGTGGAGTCACAAGAGACTCAAGTCAAGCGACGGGTGCATGAAAAACATTACTTTGTAAATCGGAAAGTTGCTGAGGTACGCGAGAAACTTCATCGCCAGCAATGCGAGTTTGCTGAGTTTCACTGTATGTTAGTTCGCACTGAGATTTTTGAGCGAATTGGGTTGTTAGACGAAGGATTCTTGAGTACGCGGGAACACATCGATTTTTGTCTGACAGTGGCTGAGGCAGGAGGTACTTTTTACTGTGAACCTGCTTCGGTAGTTACCTATGTACCAGGATTAAAGTTTGAATTGCCAGAACTAGCATTCTTTATGCTGCGCTGGAGTGATGCTTGGGAAATTGCCAGTTTAGAACACTTCGCTCAAAAGTGGCATTTGACAATGAATGATAAGTATTTCAAGAAACGCTATAAGCGGATGGGGCATCGTCGCCATCAGGGATTTTTGAAGCCGTTGCTAAGTCGTCTCACCTTTGGGCAGAATCCCCTGTGGTTGGAGAAAATAGCGATCGCTCTCGAAAGAAAATTAAATCACTATATTAGCGGCCGTTATACTCAAAGCCAAGCTACAGCCAACACAACCAAACCCTTCCCCAAGTTAGCCTCTCTCGTTCAATCCCTGAATGGAGATAAGTAATAATGGCGGCTAGAGATCCCAAAAGTCTAAGGGCTGCTTTACCTGGAATTGTGCGGATTTTGCGCCGATTTTCACCTCAGTTAAACAAACAAAAGACACTACTGATTGTCTCTTTTGTGGCACTGATGGCTGAGATTTTCTTGCACCTGCTGGAACCCTGGCCGCTAAAGTTCATTTTTGACTACATCCTCGTACCTGGTTTTCGATCCCAGTCTTTGGGAATTCCTCTACTTTCAGGACTAAGCCCGTTTGCCCTATTAACAGCCCTGACATTGGGGTTAGTAGCGATCGCTTTACTTCGCGCTACTGCTGCTTACTTTAGTGTAGTGGGCATGGCGCTGGCTGCTAGTAATGTGTTGACTGAGATTCGTTCTGACCTTTATAGTCATCTGCAAAGTCTCTCTTTATCATTTCACCACAAAGCCAAGACGGGCGACTTAATTACCCGCGTTACCTCCGATATCGAACGACTGCGGGAGGTGACGGTGATGGCAGTGTTACCCTTAATTGCCCATTCTCTCACCCTAGTCGGCATGATTTTTATCATGTTCTGGCTGAATTGGGAACTAGCGCTGATTGCTCTAGCCGTGTTTCCCTTATTTATTTTCTTCACCATCCGCTTGACAAAACGCATTCGGCAAGTAGTGCGATCGCAACGTCAACGCGAAGGGGCAATGGCGGCAACGGCGGCGGAATCCATCGGGGCAATCAAAGTTGTTCAAGCCCTCTCCCTACAAAATATGCTGGAAAATACTTTTTCCAGCCATAATCGCCAAAGTTTAAAAGAAAGTGCCAAAGCCCAAAAACTGGCAGCCGGTTTAGAGCGGATGGTAGAACTGCTGGTAGGCATTGCCACTGCCTTAGTATTATGGCGGGGTGTGCAGCTGGTATTGAGCCAGGCGATTACACCTGGGGATTTGCTCGTATTTGTCAACTATCTGAGGATTGCTTTTAAACCAATGCGGCAACTTGCCAAATACACCGGGCAAATCGCTAAAGCTACCGCTTCCGGTGAGCGTATCCTCGATGTGCTGGACACCGTACCTGATATCCACGATTCGCGGGGAGCAATGGATGCACCGCCTTTGTTGGGAGGTGTCCGCTTTGAAAATGTCAGCTTTGGCTACGAACCGACCAAGAGAATCTTACACAAGATTAGTTTTGAGGTGCAGCCCGGCCAACACGTCGCTTTGGTGGGGCCGTCCGGTGGCGGTAAGTCCACTCTGGTAAGTTTGTTGTTGCGACTGTATGACCCATTAGAAGGGCGGATTTTAGTTGATGGTCACGACCTGCGCCAGTACAAAGTGCAATCTATCCGCCAGCAATTTAGCGTGGTGTTACAAGATACTATTTTGTTTGCAGCTAGCGTCAAAGATAATATTGCCTACGGCTGTTTAGGGGCTTCAGACCAAGCAATTGAACAAGCTGCGCGTTTGGCAAATGCCCACGATTTCATCATGGCGTTACCCGAAGGCTACGAGACTATTTTGGGCGAAAGAGGGGCGACAATTTCGGGAGGGCAACGGCAAAGAATTTCCATTGCTCGTGCTGCCATTCGTCAAGCTGCGATCACAATTTTGGATGAGCCTACCACTGGCTTAGACAACGAAAACGAACACGCCGTCAACGAAGCAATGGATCGCTTGACTCAGAAATGCACCACTTTTATAGTTTCTCATAATCTTAGAGCCGTTGAACAAGCCGATTTAATTTTTTACATCGAAGACGGACAGATTTTAGAGCAAGGTACCCATAAAGAATTGCTGCGCTTAGGTGGACATTACAGCGCAATGTATGCCTTGAAATCTGCGGTAAATTCCCGTGAGGATGATGTGTATGCAGTTGAAATTTAATCAGAAGGGAGTGGGGAGTGGGGAGTGGGGAAT
>NZ_WBKM01000194.1 GCF_015714725.1 Nostoc sp. WHI | reverse complement strand
CCTGCTCCCCAGTTCAAAATAAACTTACTGGAACTTCCACAGGTATTTTTAATAGGCTGGCAACCACAGCAATCAATTTAGTGGGGTCTATGGGCTTAGATAAATGCTGCTGAAACCCTGCTGAAAGCGCTTCTAAGCGGTCTTCTTCTCGCGTGTATGCTGTTAAAGCGATCGCCGGGATGCATCCACCTTTTTCTGGTTCTAAAGACCGCAGTTTCCGAATCAGCGTATAACCATTTTGTTCTGACATGCCGATGTCGCTAATCAGGATATCTGGTTTTGCTTGTTCAAGTACTGCTAGCGCTTCATCGACTGATGCTACCGCAGTGGCAAATGCCCCATAGTCTTCAAACATAAAACTGAGAAAGTTACGGGTATCTGCTTCATCATCTACAACTAAAACCCTTAATCCAGCAAAGGACATAGAATCTACAAGGGAGGAAGTTTCTTCTACTGCTTCTTTATTCCCCCTGCTGCCCCTATTGTCTTGTAGCAGTGGTAGTCTCACAGTAAAGATTGCTCCTTGTCCTGTGCCCGGACTTTGGGCAAAGATTGTGCCTTTGTGCAGTTCTACTAAATGACGGACGATCGCTAATCCTAGTCCTAATCCATTGTGCGATCGCGTTGTAGTACTGTCTGCTTGCCGGAAACGCTCAAATACTTTCGGTAAAAACTCTGGACTGATGCCAATACCTGTATCGATAACTTGAATTTGAGCGTACTGAGATTTTTTATTTTGAGATTTTGCGGAAAGTCTGAGGGTCGCTTCCCGATCATCAGAACTTTCCAAGACGGATTTTAGATTACTGCTTTCATCAATGTTTGAAGAGTCTAAATTTTCACCATCAGATCCCAATCCACAGTCTGAAATCGAAAATCCAAAATAGGTTGATAGCCTAACTTCTACCCTACCACCCTTAGATGTAAACTTAATGGCATTAGTTAGTAAGTTCCAGACAACTTGCTGTAAACGGGCTGGATCGCCATAAACTGACCCTACCGAAGTATCCAGGAAAGTATTTAATTGAATATCTTTTGGCTCTGCCAGGGGACGCACTGCTTCCAGAGCTGCTTCCATCACGGAGATCAGATTCACAGCAGATACATTTAACCGCAACTGACCACGGATAATCCGGGATACATCCAAGATATCCTCAATTAGTTGCATCTGAGATACAGCGTTGCGTTCAATCGCCTCTAGAGCGCGGGAAGTAGCTTTGTCATCAAGTTTCTTAGAGCGCAGGATTTTTGACCAGCCCAGCATTGAGGTTAAGGGTGTGCGGAGTTCGTGGGAGAGAACGGCGAGAAACTCATCTTTCATCCGATTTGCTGCTTCTGCTTCCTGTCTTGCCGTCTGTTCTCGAATCACTTGAGCGCGGACTTCTTCTGCCTGCTTGCGTTCAGTAATATCTTCGAGGGTGCCTACATACCCCAACAATTCTCCTTGACCGGAAAGCATTGGTGATGAGCGAACCTGAACCCAACGGATGCTACCATGAGCAGTTTGAAAGCGAAACTCTTCCGAGTAGTCGCGATCTTCCTGAATATAGGCAGACCAACTGGCAACTGCTCGTTCTTTGTCTTCTGGATGAACAGATTCCAACCAGCTCTTTTCTAAACTCTCTGCCGCTATCAAGCCACAAATTGCTTGATAGCGGGGATTAGTATATCTACAGCCGCCTTCAGTATCAATTTCAAAAATGCCAACGGGTGAGCAGGTACTCAGCGATCGCAATCGCTCTTCACTTTGCCTGAGTGACCCATTCACAGCTACTAGCTGATCTGCTTGTTGCTTGACGGCTTCTGTTTTCTTAAATAGTTCAACAAATACTGTGACTTTAGAAGTCAAGATATTGGGGTCTAATGGTTTGAGCAAATAATCAACTGCACCCAAGGCATAGCCTTTAAACAGCATTTGGTCACTGGTGCTAAAGGCGGTAAGAAAGATAATCGGAGTGTGACGCGATCGCCCCCGATTGCGAATCATGGTAGCAGTTTCAAAGCCATCCATCCCTGGCATTTGCACATCCAGCAAAATCACCGCAAAATCTTGATGCAGCAGACACCTCAAAGCTTCTTCCCCAGAAGTCGCTCTTACGAGATTTTCCCCTAGTTTTTCTAGGATCGCCTCTAGTGCTAGCAAATTTTCTAGTTTATCATCTACCAAAAGGATATTTACTTTGGGTTCCATCTGCATGGGTTCATGTCCGTGATTAGTGACAAAGCTTGACCATCTGGGAAGCAATGTCTTTTAGTGTCAAAATCCAGTCTACTGCAACAGCAGAAATTGCTGCCTGTGGCATAACGTAGCTCTCAGAGGTGGCAGGTTCCTGTACAATAGCAAGCCCTCCCCGCGCTTTTATTTTCTTAAGGCCTTGCACACCATCTTGGTTTGCTCCTGTCAATATTACACCAATAACTTGCTCAGTGTAGATATCAGCTGCCGACTCAAACAGCACATCGATAGATGGTCGGGCATAAGAAACAAGCTCATCAGTCGAAAGAGCAAAGTGACCTAGTTCAACCAGCAAGTGATAATTTGCTGGAGCTAAGTAAATATACTTTGGTAGTATTTCATCTTTGTCTTCCACTTCTCGAATCAACAACGAAGTGGATTCTTGTAATAATTCCTTGAGTGTGTTGCTGCTCTCTTTATGACGGTGTTGCACGATCGCGATCGGCACTGGAAAGTCTGGTGGTAAGTTTACCAAGAGAATTTTCAATGCTGATAATCCGCCCAAAGAAGTACCAATTACCACAATTTTAAACGACACTTGTTTAGTCCTCACACCTGTAGAATGTGGGTTTCAATTTTAAGAGTTAGTTTTAAAAGTATAGGACTTACGCATTGACAGGGAAGACGAAACATGGATTATTTGAAGAACCATATCTGTCGTAGGGGCAATTCATGTAGCTTTAGCTTCCCGCAGGGTATTGCCCCTACGGTACGGGTCTAGTTTCCATCAAAGAATGATCAATAAAAGCCTAAAACGACCTATTTTGGTGAATGCATACTATTCCCAATTGTCCAATACCCAACAATTCGTGCTACCTTGAGCTTGCCACCAAAAATTGTTGCAATAATTACAGAAGTAATTTAGCTCTAAGAAAGTTAAGCTTTTTAAGCAAAGCCATCTGGTAAAATTTGTAAGGTTTCTAGAAGCTCTGAGCAATGGGATCGACTCGCGTACGGATCGCAATTGACGCAATGGGGGGGGATCACGCACCTAGTGAAATCGTTGCTGGCGCACTGCGAGCACGAGAAGAATTGGGTGTGAATATCTTGTTAGTTGGTGATCCCCAAAAAATTGAAGCCGCCTTGCCGCCAAAAACAAACTTAGGGCAGGTGGAGATCGTGACTGCTATGGAAACGATCGCAATGGATGAGGAGCCTTTAAACGCTGTTAGACGCAAACCCAAGGCTTCCATCAATGTGGCGATGGATTTGGTCAAGCAGCAGCAAGCAGATGCCGTATTTTCCGCAGGTCACTCTGGGGCAGCTATGGCATCAGCCTTGCTCCGCTTAGGACGATTGCCGGGAATTGACCGCCCAGCAATTGGGACAGTTTTTCCCACGATTATCGCTGGTAAGCCAGTGCTGGTGCTTGATGTCGGTGCGAATGTAGACTGCCGTCCGAAGTTTTTAGAGCAGTTTGGTGTCATGGGATCGGCTTACAGTCAGTATGTCTTAGGTACAACTGAACCGAAGGTAGGTTTGTTGAATATCGGCGAAGAAGACTCTAAAGGCAATGACGCAGCCGTTCGCGCCCACCAAATGTTAAGCGAAAATTCTCAAATTAATTTTATTGGCAATGCCGAAGGGCGTGATGTCCTTTCCGGTCGCTTTGATGTGATTGTCTGTGATGGCTTTGTCGGCAATATATTGTTAAAATTTGCCGAAGCAGTCGGAGAAGTTATCCTGCAAATTTTACGGGAAGAACTACCCCAAGGATTGCACGGTCAAATCGGTTCAGCACTATTAAAACCAAACCTGAAGCGGATTAAGCAACGGATGGATCACGCAGAACACGGCGGAGCCTTGCTGTTAGGCGTAGCAGGAGTCTGTTTTATCGGTCACGGTAGCTCACAAGCACCTTCAATTTTTAATGCAATTCGCATGGCAAAAGAAGCTGTTGACAACCAGGTAGTACAACGAATTCAGTCCCAATATATCCTAGAGCGCGAGAGCGGTTAGCGATTCAGTTATAAGTCATGAGTCATTAGTCATTAGTCATTTCCAAGGACGAAAGACAAAGGACGAAAGACAAGGGACAAAAGACAAAAAGCTAATAGCTCGGGAGATTAGGAGTGCAAAACTTAGGTATAGCAATTACGGGAAGTGGCTCGGCAGTACCAGCAACTTCCCTGCACAACCAGAGATTGACTGAACTGGTTGAAACTTCAGACGAGTGGATTACTACAAGAACCGGAATTCGTCAACGGCGATTAGCGCTGCCATCCGAGTCATTGAGTGGACTCGCCACTGCTGCCAGCATTCAGGCGATCGCAGCTTCGGGAATCAAACCAGAAGACTTAGACCTGATTCTGCTGGCGACTTCTACCCCTGATGATCTATTTGGTAGTGCTTGTCAAGTACAGGCTCAATTAGGAGCCACCAACGCAGTAGCTTTTGACTTGACAGCTGCCTGCTCCGGCTTTGTGTTTGGTCTAGTTACAGCAGCCCAATACATCAGAACAGGTGTTTATCGAAATGTACTGTTGATAGGGGCAGATGTTCTCTCTCGCTGGGTAGATTGGCAAGATCGGCGCAGTTGTGTATTATTCGGCGATGGTGCAGGAGCAGTAGTATTGCAGGCTGACAAAAGCGATCGCTTATTGGGATTTGCACTTAAAAGTGATGGGACTCAAAACCATCACCTCAACCTTGCATACGCAGGCACTTCCCAAGAACTACTCTCAGGTGTAAATATCACTAAAGGTACTTACCAACCCATTACTATGAACGGCAAAGAAGTCTACCGCTTTGCAGTCCAAAAAGTGCCAGAAATCATTGACAAAGCCTTGTTTCAAGCCAACCTCAGTGTTGACCAAATAGATTGGCTGCTATTGCATCAAGCCAATCAGCGGATTATTGATGCCGTTGCCCAACGCCTAAATATCCCAGAACACAAGATTATCAGTAATCTCGCCCAGTACGGCAATACCTCTGCTGCTTCCATCCCCTTAGCTTTAGATGAAGCAGTACGACAAGGCAAAATTAAACCCAATGACATCGTTGCTACATCTGGTTTTGGTGCCGGTCTTACCTGGGGCGCGGCAATTTTTCAATGGGGAAGGTGACTCAATTTTGGATTTTGGATTTTGGATTTTAGATTGACCCCATCTATAGAATCCTCTTTCTTCGATCAAGAATTTTAGATTTTACATTTGTTCTCGCATTTAAATTTGCTTGCTCTCATTTAAAATCTAAAATTCCGTAAATATTTTGTCCTTTGTTAATGACCAATGACTAAAACTGCATGGGTGTTTCCCGGACAAGGTTCCCAAGCACTGGGAATGGGAATGGACTTATTAGATATACCCGCCGCTAAAGACAAATTTGCCCAAGCCGAGGAAATTTTGGGCTGGTCTGTAACAGAAATCTGTCAAAGCGAAGAAGAAAAGTTATCACATACTCTATATACCCAGCCGAGTCTTTATGTGGTAGAAAGCATTCTTGCTGACCTTCTGAGAGAGCGAGGACACTGGCCTGATTTAGTTGCTGGACACAGCTTAGGAGAATATACTGCCCTTTACATCGCGGGTGTCTTTGAGTGGTCGGCTGGTTTATATCTGGTAAAGCGTCGTGCGGAACTCATGGATAGTGCCATCGGTGGTATGATGGCGGCTTTGATGAACTTTGACCATGAACAGTTGGAAAAAGTCATTGCCCAAACGCCTGATGTCGTGGTGGCAAATGACAATAGTTCGGCTCAGGTGGTAATTTCAGGCAAGACTGAGGCTGTACAAGCAGTGATTTCTCAAGTTAAAGCAAAGCGTGCTATTCCTTTAAAAGTTTCTGGAGCATTTCACTCACATTTAATAGCAGCTGCCGCTACAGAATTCCAAGACATTTTAGAATCTGTAGAATTCCAAACAGCTACTATACCAGTTTTATCTAATGTAGAACCAATTCCGTCTATTGATGGCGATATTTTAAAGCAGCGTTTAAACAAACAAATGACTGGTTCAGTCCGCTGGCGAGAAATTTCTCTACAATTCCCAGCCAACGGCATCCAGCGAGTAGTGGAAATTGGCCCTGGGAAAGTCCTAACTGGCTTGATTAAACGTAGTAGCCCATGCTTAATGTTAGAAAACATCCATAGCGTTGCTGATTTGCCTATTTAATTTTTTAGGGATACTCTGCCAACGAGTCTAAATCACTTATCAATAGCTAATACCAGACCTTCACGGGCTAGTAATGCTTCAGAAAAGGCAGATTTAACATCAACTTGAACCTGATCAAGAAAATCATCATCGTCATCTGGGTGATGATGAGAAATGGCTAGCCCTTGGACACCAGCACTAAGAGCCGTATTCATCGCAGCTTGCCAGAGTAAATCAGCACAGTCATGATTGTGAGATGTCGGAGGAGTGTAGGTAGCATTGGCAATAAGTAAGTTAACGCCTTTAATGAACTGTAAAACCTGCTCTCGCTCTATTTGCTCCGCATTCGGATTCAAATCCGTGATGTAGGCAACACTATATTCTTGCCAAGTGACACGGTAGCCAACTGACCGCTGAGTTTGATTAATCAATGCGGTTGTAATGATCACATCATCCAGCCTCACGTCACTGTCTAAAGTCAAATTGTAAAACTGTAATTCCGACTGCATTACCTGCAAAGGGTAAGGAAAGTGTGGCTGGAGCATCTGATCGTACAGACATTGTTTGATTGAGGCTCCATTTGAAGCAGCTGTGCCGTAAATGTGAAAGCAATTTTCCTCAATAAATGCGGGAGCAAAAAAGGGAAAACCTTGAATACGATTTGATTGACAGTTAGTAAAAAATAAATGGGCTTCTACTGGCTGTTGCAGTTGTTGCCAAGTTTTACCCAGTATGCGTAAGCCAGTACCGCCATCAAAAATCAAACGTTTCCCGCCTACATGGATTTCTACACAAGCAGTATTACCACCATAGCGGCTAGTGTTGCTGCCTGGAGTGGCAATTAAACCTCTTACACCCCAGAATTTCACGAGAAACTCACCTTCTGGGCTATTTAGCAGGGTAGTTGACTTTTCTCTTATGTAGCTCTCGGAACCCGACAACTCAAAATTTGACATTTTTCTTGAAATTAGACCTTACTGAGCAAGTCATTGTAGCGCCGCACTTCCAACAGCTTGTTTTTTTCGTCCACAATGACTACCGTAGGAGAGTAATTTTTTAACTCTTCTGGAGTGAACTGCCCGTAAGTCATTATAATCAAGCGATCGCCAATAATGCCTAAACGTGCCGCAGCTCCATTGAGCTCAATTATTCCTGAATGGGCTAGAGCGGGGATCGCATAAGTAATAAAGCGTTTCCCATTGGCATTATTCACTACTTGCACCTGCTCATAGGGTAAAATGCCAGCTTTTTCCAGGAGAATTTTATCAATGCTGATACTACCCACGTAGTTGATATTTGCCCCCGTGAGGGTGCAGTTATGAATTTTTGCCAATAGGAGAGTGCGCTGCATTCTGGTTTGGGGTTGGTGGCAGTTTTTGTGAGATGTAACAAGGGAAAGTTATTAAATCTAGAAGTTAGGAGTAAGGAATAAATTTATAACTCCTAACTCCTAACTCTTTTATTATCCTCTATAAGCTTTAATGGATTTTTCTACTAAAGCTGCAACCTTGTCCACATCTTGCCAACCGAGAATTTCAGTCACCTTTTTTTCCAAATTTTTATAACTGCGGAAAAATTCGGCAATTTCATCTAAGCGGTGCGGCGCTATGTCTTTCAGGGATTTTACTTGAGCGTAGCGCGGATCTTTGTCAGGAACACAAAGAATTTTTTCATCGCGATCGCCGCCGTCAATCATCTCCAAAAAGCCAATCGGTCGTGCGGCAATCACACAGCCTGGAAAGGTTGGCTCGTCAATTATGACCATACCATCTAGGGGATCGCCATCTTCAGCCAAAGTATTGGGTACAAAGCCGTAGTCATAAGGATATTGTACCGACGAAGAAAGTACTCGGTCTAGAGCAAAAGCTTCTAGTTCCTTGTCGTATTCGTATTTATTTTTACTTCCGCCTGTAATTTCAATCAAAACGTTGATTAGACCCGGTTTTGGTTGGGCAGCAATACGAGATAAGTCCACAAAAAACTCCTCCGCTAACAGTGAATTCATGGGGGCACTCAGCTTCGCTCCCCGTGTAGAATTTTAGGACAATATGGGTCTCTTCCCAAGGTATTCATTTCACTGCATTGGTGACAGGGAATGATCTGCGCCCTGTAACCTGTACCCCATTACCTTATTCTGTCCTCAGTCCCCTGGAATTAGCCAAACAATGGAAAAAGCGTTGCGAAGAAACTTCGCAACGCTTTTTCCAAGAGGGTTTTATGGATTTCCCCCGCCCTTAATTGTTGTTGGAGGGATTTCTGCCCTTACTCTATTTAAGACAGATGAACTACATTCATGTTTACAGATATTATCTCAAAATCTGTTTTCTCCTTGTTTGTAGCTCTCCTGATGGTGAAATATTACTGGGAAGTTTTATCACTCTTTACTTCCTTGTAGGTTTTGGATCAGGGGTTGCTGGTTATTTTGAACATTAGTCGAAGAATAGTGGGCGATGACAAAGACGGGTAGGATGAGAGTTAAAAGAGCGATCGCAGTTCCCACAATATCTGCCAAACGTTGGGAATATGTGTCGGCAGAATTGGCAGGCTGGCTATTTGAATTCATACAAAATTGAAGTTATTCGTATCACTGTGTAGGTCTAGTCTCTGATCGAGAGTCTTGATGCTATTTTAGCTATTTTGCAACCATAAAACGTCTAGTTAATAAGCTAAACCAGTTTTATAACCGTCATAATAGCGTTTTTATCCATGAAATTCTTAATACAAAGTCACAAGTAAACAATCATATTTTATTTTGTGGTTAATATTTTCAGATGTTTACCTGCATTGTGTAACGGATCACATAGGCACAACCTATATCAACAGCATTATCAATTACATTTTTTTGCTGCTTAAAGATTAATTAACAAGGTGTTTTTGTTCTTTACTTCATCACTATAACATCCTGCAACGCCTTTTGTAAGGTCATTTTAATATAATCGCTAATTTGTGATACAGAACACAAAATCAGCAAACCCACTGATAGGTATTAAGTATTTTCGATTGTTCTACTGTAGTTATACACAAAAATATTTGACACCAGATAACAAACAGATAGAATGATTTCTATAACCACTCCTAACTACCGAAAAAATACAGTTATATTAATTGTGTTGTGCAGCATATATTCAGTGATATCACTAAATAAATAATTAACTAGTTAAAAAAAAACCGCCATTATAGTAGGGCGGTCTGTTAAGCAATCGGAGGGTAATTACAGGTTACTCTGCTAATAAATGAAATTGCTGTAACGAAGTTTGCACTTGTAAATTGGGCGTTGGGCAAAACAGTTCCGTTAGCGGATAGCTAGGGTTTAGCCCGTTCCGAGTCAAGAGTGCTGATTCAGGAGTGCTGAGTGCTGAGTACTGAGTGCTGAGTAACCCCATAGATAAATCTAGGGGATTGAAGTAAGGACGCATTAAATATGCGCTACGCATCTCGAAATAAATATCTATTTCTTTTTCCATTGCCTTTAGGCAGGGGCTTTAGACCTTTTGTGCTGAGTGCGATTATTACTTTTTTTACTCAGCACTCGTTACTCAGCACTCAGCACTGTTTCGGTAAAGAAGTGAGATTCCCCACTCAGCACCAGCACTACTACTTTCCGTAAACACTCATTGGTTCTTTGATAAATCGGGTGTAAAGATGCTTAAACGTAGACTTAATTACGCGAGGCATACCAAAATCGATGGGTATCAACTTGTCTGGCAGCCGCCAATCTTCTATTTTTAATAAGTCAGGATTTAAATGCGGAAACTCTATATCAGCAAGTTCTGGACAAACTCCTAGCCTTTGGGAAGCTGCAACTGTGGGCACTTGTTCAGGAGAAACATTGAGGATTTCCACCATTGCCCGATCTAAAGCAAATATATCTGATGCAGCTGCTAAAATGCCCAGGTGACGAGGTTCACCATTACTGGGGCCATTACCTTCATGACCGATAATCCCATCTAATATGGTTAAGTTAGGGTTAATTGCCCTGGCAGTTTCTACTAACATTTCACCAAATCTATTTGCGTCTTTACCAGCTTCCATGTGCCACCAAGCTTTCATTTTGCCAGGGACGCAACCAAACAAGTTTTTTACGCCTAATGTTAATGTCAATTGCATGTGTGATTTCACTTTCGGTAAGTTAATCACTACGTCTGCTTCCATTGCTTCTTTAGACAGCCGCAGATGGTTAAAATTGTCACTAATGGTTTGGTAACGTTGACCGTGAAAATCGATGATGGGCAGATTGAGTTCTTCTAAAATAGGCAGATAGCCGTTTGCTACTGCTACGCCCTTAGCACTACCAAAAGCCGGACTATCGCCCAAAAAGGGTTTACCGCCAACCTCAATTACCATCTGGGCAACTTCGTAAACCAGTTCGGCACGGGTGATACACTCTTTACCAGGACGCGTCCCTGTAAGTAGATTGGGTTTGAGTAAAACGCGATCGCCTTTTTTCACAAAGGCCGCCATTCCCCCAAAAGGTTCCAGTAGCGTTACTAAAGATTCCCGTAAGGACTCTCGTTCGTAGGATGTAGCCCGGATGAGACTAACAGATGGTTTTTGAGTCTGCATGGTGTAGATAGAGGATAGAGGGAGTGGGGAGTGGGGAGTAAGAATTTTGGATTTTAGATTTTGGATTTTAGATTGAAATTTAATCCAAAATCTAAAATCCAAAATCCAAAATTGAATTGCCCAATGCCCCATAACTTATTATTCTGTTTTGAGCGGTAAGATACCACTCATTTGTTCTAGATTTAACACTGTCGCTAAGTCTGCTTCACTCATCAATGCTCGTTCTAAAACAATTTGCCGTAGGGGTTTACCAGTTTCTAAAGATTCTTTGGCGACAGCTGCGGCATTTAAATAACCGATGTGGGTATTTAGTGCGGTTACTAAAGCTAAACTGCCTTCGGCATAAGCTAAACAACGTTCCTGGTTAGCAGTAATTCCCTGGATGCAGCGTTCGGTGAGTGCGGCGATCGCATTGCCGAGAATTTCGATACTGTGAATTAGGTTATAGGCAATTAGCGGCATCATCACATTTAATTCTAATTGTCCGGCTTGTGCGGCTAAAGCGATCGCACTGTCGTAACCCATTACCTGAAAACATACCATTGATGTCATCTCTGCCATGACTGGGTTATATTTCCCTGGCATAATCGAGGAACCGGGTTGCACTGGAGGTAGTTGAATTTCTTTCAAGCCAGTTTTTGGCCCCGAATCCATCAGCCGCAAATCGTGAGAGATTTTGACTAAATCCTGCGCTAAGTTGCGTAAAGCACCGGAAACATTTACAAATGGTGCCATACTTTGCATGACTGCCATGAGATGGGGCGCAGGTTCTAGGGGAGTTTCAATCAATTCTGAGAGAACTTCTACTACACGAGCGCGATACAAAGGATGAGTATTTAACCCCGTTCCGGCTGCACTACCTCCCAAACCTAGCACCATCAAATCACCAGAGGCGGTGTAAATCCGGTTTTGGTGTTCTGTAAGGATTTGCGCCCAAGCCCGAAAATTCTCACCCAAACGCACTGGTACAGCGTCTTGCAAGTGGGTTCTGCCAGATTTGACGATATCTTGAAATTCTACAGCTTTGTCTTCTAAAGATGCGATCGCCTGTTCTAAACCTGGGTGTAATGTCTGGGATAATGCCAATAAACCACCAATACGAATTGCTGTAGGAATCACATCATTGGTAGACTGCCCATAGTTAACGTGGTCATTGGGACTAACAAGTTTATAGTTACCCTTTTCTTCACCCAAAATTTCTAAAGCGCGATTTGCTAGAACTTCGTTGACGTTCATGTGGTGGGAAGTTCCAGCACCAGCTTGATAAACATCGACGACAAACTGATCGCGCAACTTCCCAGCCAGGATTTCATCAGTTGCTTGAACAATCGCCTGACTAATATCTTGGGGAATGCAACTCAGTTCACCATTTACAATTGCTGTAGCTTTTTTAATTATCAGACAAGCATCTACGTAAGTAGCTAAAGGTTTGATGCCGCTAATGGAGAAGTTTTCCATTGCCCGCAGTGTTTGAATGCCGTAATAAACGCTACTAGCAATTTGGCGATCGCCCATCGAATCGCGCTCGATGCGGAATTGGGAGTCTGTGTATTCAGTCATAGTATTGTTTTAAGAGAGCTACAGAAAAGAGATTTTCCCATGCAAGCATACTCAGATACACTAATTTGCATAGATTTTGCATAGTTGCTTGTTGCTTTAGAATTTTGAATTTTTATTTTTGGATTCCCTATGACTATACCCAACTGGATTACCTTCTCTCGCCTTCTGGGTGTACCATTTCTGCTTTATGGCTTGTACAACCCCACACCTCAAGCTAGATGGATATGTTTGGCGATTTTTATCATTGCTGCGTTAACTGATTGGTTAGACGGTTATTTAGCGCGGAAACTTAACCAAATTACTGACTTGGGTAAATTTCTTGATCCCTTAGTGGATAAATTTCTGGTACTTGCGCCGTTGATGGTTTTTATTGAATTAGGAAAAGTGCCGGCTTGGGGAGTGTTTTTGATTTTAGCGCGGGAATTAGCGATCGCTGGTTGGCGGGTAAATCAAACGACAATTACCGGGGCAAATATTTGGGGTAAACTCAAAACCGTTAGTCAAATAATAGCGATCGCGCTTCTGATTGCGCCCCTATCTGAAGTGTGGCAAATTCCGTCTCTGATTGCCTTTTGGATTTCTGTAGGTTTGACTTTAATCTCTGGGGGTATTTATCTTTTGCCGCAAAAAGCTAGCACTGCTGATTGAAAACGTCTATTGTATCGATAGTAAAAACCGCCAAAATGCAAAATCAACCAGATAGATTAGACCGGATAGAGGCGACATTAGACCGAGTAGCACAGCAACTTGATAATCAAGTGATGATGAATGCCGAATTAAAGCAGTCAGTAAGTGCGTTAGTAGAAACAGCAAACATCCACCAGCAGGGACTTGAGCTTTTAGCTCGTGAGATGAGAGAGCAACGTGCTGAAATCAGAGAGCAGCACACTGACATTAGCCAATTACAAGAGTTTCAGCGAACGACCAGCGCGGCACTTGACCGCATTAGCGCGGTTTTAGATTATTTGGTGCGGCAAGACAATCAAAACCTTGACTCCTAGCATGGCATTAGCGCTGCTTTTACTTTGAATTGGGATATATCACTAGGTAACAAACGAGAACATGAATGAAACCACAATATAGTACAGTACAGTTCAGATAAGACCAAAACATTTGTAGAGACGGCGATTTATCGCGTCTCAAAAACCCAAAATTTTGTACCAGTAGCCCTTAACTGAACCGTATTGCAATATACTATTGTGATCCAGTGGTCGCTGGAAGATAAAAAGTACGTTGTCAGCCTACCTGAGTTTGGCCCCTATGCACACACTCATGGAAATACCTACGCGGATGCTCTTAATAATGGTGAGGAAGTGCTGGAACTTTTGATTGAAGATTACCAAGCACAAGGAAAACCACTGCCAGAGCCTTTAACTGCAAACGTTTCCTTTCGGTTTGTTTAATGCTCACCCTAATTATTAGCAGTCTTTTGCCTTGACTTTAATATCTGGGGCAATTCACCTCATACTACAAAATCCAAATAGGGAAAATATACCGTTAGGTACAAAGTGAACCCCAAAAAGCTGCATAGGACTAATTTTTTTCTATTTGGAATTCCCTTTTAACTCGGAACTTGAGCCTTTTAACTCGGAAGTTGCACCTTTTAACTCGGAACTTGAGCCTTTTAACTCGGACGTTGCACCTTTTAACTCGGAACTTGAGCCTTTTAACTCGGAAGTTGCACCTTTTAACTCGAAACTTGAGCCTTTTAACTCGGAAGTTGCACCTTTTAACTCGGAAGTTGCACCTTTTAACTCGACACTTCAAGATCAAAAGTTCAAAACTCGGAATTTATAGAATTCGCAAACAAGTAAAGAATCGAGTTATGCGAATGTAAGAGGCAACTTAGCGCCTCATTTTCATACAACTACTAATTAGTTCCTAAAAATCATTCCCAGCTAATCCAGTAACATCAGTTTGAAGAGCAAACAAATCACCAGAGTAAAAACTTTTATCAATCTCCGCTTGGCTGAGTCCAACTGAAGCAGTGGTGATGTAAAGTGTTTGTAAATTCTCGCCCCCAAAGGTGCAGTTAGTCGGCAATTGCACAGGTAGCTTGATCCGCAATATCTCTTCACCCTTGGCGTTAAAACGAATCACACACCATCCATCCCACATGGCTGACCAGAGATATCCTTCACTGTCTATCGTCAACCCATCTGGGTAGAAAGATTCATTAGTTAAATCAACAAAAATCCGACGATTACTAATGTTTCCTGTTACTGAATTAAAGTCATAAGCATATATTTTTTGCTGGGGAGAATCTGTCAAATAAAATGTCTTTTGATCAGGACTCCAACCCAGACCGTTAGAGATAGTCAATCCTGTTTCCATTACATGCAATGAACCATCATGGTCATAGCGATAAAGACTACCCTGGGGTTTGTCCGAAGAACACATCGAACCGATCCAGAAACGGCCTTGAGGGTCACATTTAGCATCGTTAAAACGGTTATTTGGTAAATGTGCTTCCATTTCTAAAATGGGGGTAACTTCACCTGTTTGTGTGTTGAGAAATGCCAGGTGATGACGGAGTGCCATAATTAATCTATCTTTACCTGCTATTGCGATCGCGCCTACAACATCTCCCACATCAAAAAAGCGGTCTTTCCCCGTAGCAGGATTAAACTGATGCACTCGATGGTTATAGATATCGACCCAGTAAAGTAGGTTTTTGGTTGAGTCCCAGATGGGGCCTTCACCTAAACGCGCACGGGCTTCTAGAACATTGTGTAGTGGATATTGCAGTTCGTTCATTTTATCAACCAATAACACCAATTACAGAAAGTAATTTCAGTTATAAGCTTCTTTTTGGCTGATTTAACAGTTTCCGTTTGATAAGTGAACCCAAGCCTAAGCCACCCAAAACCATAAGACTTAATGCCGAAGAAGATTCGGGGACAGCGACATTTACTTTGATGTTGTCCAGTAGAAAACCTTCATTAAAAAAAGAAAATGTACCGCCGCGAAAGCCCTGGAACTTTAGCGAGAGTAAAGATGTTGTACTCCAAGCCGTATCTAATACTGCTGCTTCAAAATCAGCAACACCTCCAGGACCATCGTTTATACCATCAAGAAATAACACCTGGGTGAGCGTTCCGCCACCTATAACATTACCCGTCAATTGAATCCGATCTGCATTGAATATTGAGGTATTTGTCAACTCAGCAATATCAAGAGCAAGCAATTGAAAAGGTAAACCTTTATCGTTACTTAAATTCACTGGTTGGGTTCTCGTACCTCCTGAACCAACGCCCGCACCAAAACCTGAAATAGTCAGAGTTTTAGTACCATTTGCAGCACAATTGGGACTGCAAGGATTACCATTTATAAGTGTACCGAGTCCTGGATCTTCAGCTGATACAAATGTAAATCCTCGGCTAGAAAGACTAGTAACGCCAAAATTTGCAATGAGATCGGTATCCTCAAAATCAATATTGATTTGAGCCGCATTCGCGCGTTGGAAAATACCAAAGGCGAAAACTATAACAGACGCTAATCTAATAACTGTTGTGTTCATGGCTTGATCGCATCTGCAAGTGCGTAAAAGTATTGGATTGGCAAAGCATAACAGCTTTACAACTCAATATCAAGGTACAGGACATTGAGTACTGCGGCATAGTCGCAGGCATCTGTAATGAGATGAGTCTTAATAAAGCAAATCAATTGAGAAAACATACGAAGGTATCGAACGCTTGTGGTTATGTTGGTACGATGAAACGGTAAATTGGATTTCTACGCAGCTAGGACTTACGCATTGACAGAAGCAATTAAATATGAATATGGGTTTTCAGACATTTAAGTTTGATTTTTTCACCATTAGCCAGCGATGCCTGCGGCGGGCTGCGCCTACGCTAGTGATCTAAAGCTAGTAGCGAATGGTCTGAAACAACGGATTTTCGTTGATACACATGATAGTCATTTTGTACAGTGCGTAAGTCCTGGCAGCTAGAACAAGAAAGACGACGGGCTGATAAACTAGCAGCAAAATTGCGCGAATTGGGTATCAATCCAGATGAAATATAAGGCTCAGATTCCCGACTTTTTAGATAGGTCGGGAATCTTGTGATTAAACAGCTTGTAAAATTTCCTCATCCACAGAGAAATCAACTTCAGCTTTGTCTTTTGCATTAGCCAAATAATCATTTTCCAGAGAGTCTTGTAACCCAGAAATTAAATCATATTCAGGATGCCAGTTTAATTCTGTTTGCGCTTTGTTCACTGAAGCAAAGAAATGCTGCACCCGCATTGGAAAAGCTTTGCGCTTGCCAAAATCAAACTTTTTCGGGTCATAATGAACAATTTTTACAGCATCGGGTGATTTACCAGCCGCTACAGCACTAGCACGGGCTAAACCATCAAAAGTGACAAAGCGATCGCCTGATATATTGTAAATTTGCCTGATTGCTTGTTCATTACCCAAAACCTGAGTCATTGCCTTTGCCAAGTCTTTTACATGACCTAGCTGGGTGATATGCAATCCATTTCCAGGGATGGGAATGGGGCGATCGCGCACAACTCTATCAAAAAACCAGCTTTCCAACTCGTTATAATTACGTGGCCCGTAAATATAAGTAGGACGAATGGAAGTAAAGGGCAATCCCAATTGCGTTAGGTAAACTTCTGTTTCATGCTTACCAAGGTGGCGACTTTTAGGATCTACGGGATCACCTTCTACATGGGGCAGTTGGTCAGATTTGAGATATACTCCCGCAGAACTCATATACACAAAATGTTGCACTCGGTCTTGAAATATCTCTGCTAGTGGTTGAGTATCAGTAAGTTCCCGCCCATTATTGTCAAAAACGACATCAAAATTTTCTGGTGATAATTTTGCTTTTAGCTGTGTAGCATCAGTGCGATCGCCTATAATTTGTCCTACTCCCTGTAAAGAAGGTGCTGGCCGATTCCCACGATTGAACAGCACCACCTCATGTCCTTGTTCCACTAGTAGTTGAGTCAAATAGACACCAATGAACCGAGTGCCACCCATAATTAGAATTCGCATAAATTTCTCCTTTCTATATCAGTTTTTGTCAAGGGAGTGGGGAGTGGGGAGTAGGGAGTAGGGAGTAGGGAGTAGGGAGTAGGGGAAAAATAACTATTGGTTATTCCCCACTCCCCATTCTCCATGCTCCAATCTGAGATTATCAGGTTGCAGCATCCATCTGGAACCTCTGAGGAAAAGATTGCGTCCCATTGGCTAATCTGGGGCGCTTCCCATTAATTAATGACAATGGGAAACTTTTCAGTCGGAGTCTAAGAAAACTATTTTGAATTTTGAATTTTGAATTTTGAATTGTTTAGCTGTGCCCTTAAAATATGCTCTGGTTCATGAGTGGCTGACACCCAAAGCCACCGGTGGTTCAGAACTCGTTGTGCGCGAAATTTTGAATCACATTGATGCTGATTTATATGCCCTCATTGATTTTGAATCCAGTAACCCTGAAAGTTATTTATATAAGCGTCACATTGGCAAGACGTTTCTCCAGCATTTTCCTGATGCTCGCAACGGTGTACAAAAGTACTTGCCTTTGTGGCCCTTAGCAATTGAACAACTGGATTTGCGGCACTATGACATCATTCTGTCTTCATCCCACGCTGTTGCTAAAGGAATTCTTACCACTTCGGAGCAGTTGCATATTTGCTACTGCCACAGCCCTATGCGCTATGCCTGGGATTTGACCTTCGACTATCTCCGCTACAGCAAATTGGGTAGTGGTTTAGCAGGGTGGGTAACGCGATATTTATTACATCGTTTGCGCCAGTGGGATGTACTGAGTGCCAATCGCGTTGATTACTTTATCGCCAACTCGCAGCACACAGCTCGGCGGATTTGGCGCTGCTATCGGCGAGAAGCAGCAGTCATTTACCCACCAGTGAATATTGCGGAATTTCCATTTTTGTCCCAGAAAGAAGACTTTTACCTGATAGTTTCTCGGCTAGTGAGTTATAAGCAAGTATTGTTGATCGTCAAGGCTTTTAATCAATTAAAACGACCATTAGTAGTCATTGGTACAGGAGATGAAATGAAAAGGATTCGCAAGATAGCAAACTCTAATATCCAAATACTGGGATGGCAACCCGATAATGTGGTAAAAAAATATATGGCTAGAGCTAAGGCGTTTGTGTATGCAGCTTGTGAAGATTTTGGTATCGCCTTGGTAGAGGCACAGGCGTGTGGCACACCAGTGATTGCCTACGGTGCAGGAGGTGCTTTAGAAACAGTGCGAGATATTCGCTCTTGTGGGGATACAGGAACAGGTATATTTTTCAGGACGCAAACAGAGGCAGCTTTAGTGGAGGCAGTAGAAAAGTTTGAAATGTATCAGGATTCATTCAGTTCCGAGTATATGCGATCGCACGCCGCTCAGTTTTCACCGCAAATCTTTGCAGACCGTTATCTAGATTTTGTAAACAAGTGCAACGAAAAAAGACCGTTTTTGGAATGATGGTCTGGGTTAATATAGTTATTTTTTTAGGCTTTTGGTAATTTTCCCCAGAAGCACCTCATTTTGGCTTTAATATTGGGACTATGTGTGGTGTGGATTAATTAAGGAGTATGATGACTGCCCAGAGCTCACTCCTCTCCGGCAAGCGAGGCGTACGGCAAGACACTAGAGCGTCTACGCGTACTTTATTAAAACGCGGTCAAAAAACAAAGACGCCAAAAGTTAAACCCAAAGGTTTACCTTTTCAGGGTTTAAACGGAGAGTTTGCCAAGCGACTGTTTGATATAGTGTTTTCGCTGTCGGTGTTGATTTTGTTCTTCCCCGTCTACTTAATCTTGACCTTGCTGATTGCTTTCAGCTCGGAGGGGCCGATTTTTTATATTCAAGAACGAGTGGGGAAAAACTACAAACCGTTTAATTGTATTAAATTCCGAACAATGGTAAGCAATGCGGACGAAATCCTCGTGCAAATGATGGAAACATCGCCCCAGTTACGACAAGAATTTGAGAGCAGTTTTAAGCTAAAACAAGACCCCCGGATTACCAAAATTGGTCGATTTTTGCGAATCACTAGCTTAGACGAATTTCCTCAGTTCTGGAACGTTTTAAAAGGGGACATGAGTGTAGTCGGCCCCCGTCCCCTAGTAGCAGAAGAACTACCAAAATACGGTTTTTACATTGATGAGATTTTAACAATTCGTCCAGGAATTACTGGTTTGTGGCAGGTGTCTGGGCGTAATGATATTCCCTACCCTCGGCGAGTTCAAATAGACCTGCATTATGTCAAATTTAGGAATTTCTGGCTTGATTTATGGATTATCTTGAAAACTGTTGATGTGGTCATTCTGCCCAAAAATAACGGGGCATACTGAGTAACTACTTAGGGTCGATTCTCTGGGGCAGTTAATGCCCCTAAGTACCAATTCTTGCTGTAAGACTAAACAACTGTTTATCTTTGTTTATATGGTTATCTATCCAGAAGTCTAATTTAAAATACCTATTTTATTCAGTCTTCACAAAAGCAGAGATACATAAAGTATTGATAAAAAATAACTCACATAATACACAATATTTAAAGAATCTTGATTTATCTGGGAAAAGAAAAAATATACATAATTAAACAATCTTGGTCTATCTAAGGGTGAACTTACGTGTTAAATTACTTTCTACTAAGTATATTTATTTACGGAAAAAGTCTCCTAATGACAATAAATCGTAGGTTTCCCATTAGGCAATTTAGCAATTAGCTGCTAGGTTGTATCAGATTGACTGTAACTTTTTAATCAAAGACAATAAGGGATAATTGAGTATGACGCAACAGAAGCGAGCGTTGATTACTGGTATTACTGGTCAAGATGGTTCATATCTGAGTGAGTTTTTATTAGAACAAGGTTATGAGGTTCATGGCATCATTCGCCGGACTTCTACCTTCAACACAGACCGCATCGATCACATTTACGAAGACCCCCACAAAGAAGGAGTGCGGTTGTTTCTTCACTACGGTGACTTGACAGATGGTACGACCTTGCGGCGCATTTTAGAAGAAGTCAAGCCAGTGGAGATTTACAACCTCGGCGCTCAATCCCATGTTAAAGTCAGCTTTGATTCACCAGAATACACAGTGGATGCTGTAGCAATGGGGACGCTGCGTTTGTTGGAAGCAATTCGGGACTACCAACAGCGTACCGGAATTCAGGTGCGATTTTACCAAGCCGGTTCTTCAGAAATGTACGGTTTAGTACAAGCAATACCTCAAACTGAAACAACGCCGTTTTATCCCCGCAGTCCCTATGCCTGTGCGAAAGTTTACGCCCACTGGCAAACCGTAAATTATCGTGAGTCTTACGATTTGTTTGCTTGTAATGGGATACTTTTTAACCACGAGTCACCACGGCGCGGTGAAACCTTCGTAACCCGCAAAATTACCAGAGCAGTGGCTAGTATCGTTGCTGGTAAGCAGAAAAAAATTTACATGGGTAATCTAGACTCAAAGCGAGATTGGGGCTACGCAAAAGATTACGTCAAAGCAATGTGGTTGATGTTGCAAAAAGACCAGCCAGACGATTACGTAATTTCTACTGGTGAAACCCACTCAGTGCGGGAGTTTCTGGAACTGGCATTTAGTTATGTGAATCTCAATTGGCAAGATTATGTAGAGTTTGATCAGCGTTACCTCCGTCCATCTGAGGTAGAATTATTGATTGGCGATTCTACCAAAGCACGGCAGAAGTTGGGCTGGACACCATCAATAACCTTTGAAGAACTCGTTTCCCTAATGGTAGAAGCAGACTTACAAGCATTGGGTCACACTTCACCTAATGGAAATGGTTCGCAATTTCCACATGATATTGCTACTACTCGCCAAGAACTGGGCGCTTTGCACTTCTGATTTAGATCACAGAGGATAAAAATATGACCGCCTTAGAACTAAAAAATCAACGCATTCTCGTCACTGGTGGGTCGGGGTTTCTAGGTCGTCGGGTGATAGATCAACTGTGTAAGGCAGGAGCTGATCGTGAGAAGATTACAGTACCGCGATCGCACGATTGTGATCTACGTGTTTGGGAAAATTGCCAACGTACAGTTGACCAGCAAGACATAATTGTTCACCTAGCAGCTCATGTTGGTGGCATCGGTCTGAACCGCGAAAAACCCGCAGAGTTATTCTACGATAACTTGATCATGGGAACCCAGTTAATTCACGCTGCCTATCAAGCTGAAGTAGAAAAATTCGTCTGTGTTGGCACAATCTGCGCCTATCCTAAATTCACCCCAGTGCCATTCAAAGAAGATGATCTGTGGAATGGCTACCCAGAGGAAACTAACGCCCCCTACGGAATCGCTAAAAAAGCACTTTTAGTCCAATTGCAATCTTACCGCCAGCAGTACGGTTTTAATGGGATTTATTTACTGCCAGTAAATTTATATGGCCCAGAAGATAACTTTGACCCCGGAAGTTCCCATGTCATTCCAGCATTAGTTCGTAAAGTTCACGAAGCTCAAATTCAA
Source organism: Nostoc sp. WHI (assembly GCF_015714725.1). Taxonomy (GTDB): domain Bacteria; phylum Cyanobacteriota; class Cyanobacteriia; order Cyanobacteriales; family Nostocaceae; genus Nostoc. The sequence goes on along the minus strand of NZ_WBKM01000194.1, from coordinate 27,154 downwards.
CGAGAAAAGCAACTCCCAGTTTGGGGTGATGGTAGTCCTACCCGCGAGTTTCTATATTCAGAAGATGCAGCGAGGGGGATTGTTATGGGAACTCAATTTTATAACGAATCAGAACCGGTTAACTTGGGAACGGGTTATGAAATCTCCATCCTTAATTTAGTAACTCTAATCTGTGAGCTGATGGAGTTTAAGGGTGAAATTGTTTGGCAAACTGACAAGCCTAATGGTCAACCCCGCCGTTGTTTAGATACTGAACGAGCAAAGCAAGCCTTTAATTTCACGGCTCAGGTGAGTTTTGAAGAAGGGCTGAAGAATACCATTGAGTGGTATCGTCAACACGCTGCATAACGATGTACTGGTGATTGTAGGGTGGTATAAGCTGGGCGATGCCCAGCTTATTTGTTTGACGCTATAAATTTTTATGGAAAAAGTTAATCATCGACTAAATAAACCAGAGCTACGCCGCACTCTACTCAAAAGACGTCAATCAATGCTCGTTGGAGAGTGGAGAGAAAAAAGCGATCGCTTATGCTCTCATTTACAAAACTCTACTTTGTTCACCCAAGCAAAAACAATACTCGCTTATTTCAGCTTTCGTCAAGAACCTGACCTCAGTCCATTATTTGCAAACACCAAATACCGTTGGGGATTTCCTCGCTGTGTTGATAAATCTATATATTGGCATATTTGGACACCTAACGATTCTTTGCAAAGCGGCGCTTATGGTATTCCTGAACCACACCCCGATGCTCCAATTTTAGATGCTGCTGAAGTAGATTTGATTCTCGTCCCCAGTGTAGCTTGCGACTATCAAGGATATCGCTTGGGTTATGGCGGAGGGTATTACGATCGCTTACTCAGCTTACCGCAGTGGCAGACAAAGCCGACTGTCGGAATTGTCTTTGATTTTGCCTATTTATCCCAAATACCAATTGAACTTTGGGATAAACCACTACAAGCTGTTTTTACAGAAACCGGATTGACTCGGAAAGGCTGAAGCATTCAGGATCATGAAAACATGTTAAGGCTTACGCAGAAGAGATCCTCCAACCCCAATTTCCTCTGTTGATCATGACTATATAGCGATCGCATCTTTTTTAGGATACAACCAGTTTGAAAACACGCCTTAGTCCCCACCGATCTTAACTAAGCGGATTAATGTGTATTCAAATGTGTTTAATAAGTTTTGAAAAACAGCAAATATATAGCTATAAACTGTCTATTGAACAGTTTGCCAAAGTTTTGATATATATTAACTACTATCGTGTAGGAGTATAGCAGTGTTTTCTAGGGATATATATAGTTTTGTAATATACACGCTATCAATATTACAAGTTTCATAATTTTATCAATTAATTAATTTCGCAAAATTTTTCGGGGGTAGGGTAGGATGATTAAAATAGCCACACGCAAATACTTAGGCAAACAAAATGTCTATGATATTGGGGTTGAGCATGACCATAATTTTGCGATCAAAAATGGTTTAATAGCTGCCAATTGTTTTAATAAATCTCATTCGACTGCCTATGGTTATGTAACTTATCAAACAGCATATTTAAAAGCTAATTACCCATTGGAATATATGGCGGCACTGTTGACGGCGAACAGTGGCGATACAGATAAGGTGCAGAGATATATTACTAACTGTAGTAATATGGGTATTCCGATAGATCCGCCAGATATTAATCGTTCTGGTGTTGATTTTACGCCGACGGCAGGAAAGATTCTGTTTGGGTTTTCGGCGGTGCGTAACGTGGGGCAGAATGCGATCGCTTGTATTTTAGAGGCGAGAAATGAGACAGGAGAGTTTAAATCCCTTGCGGACTTTTGCGATCGCGTCGATTTACGCGCTGTTAACCGCCGGACTATGGAATCGCTAATTTACTGTGGAGCCTTTGACAAAATTGAACCAAACCGCCAGCAGTTAATTAACGATTTAGAATTAGTGTATGATTGGGCACAATCTCGCGCTAAAGACAGAGCTAGTGGTCAAGGAAATCTCTTTGATTTATTGGGCGACGGATTTTCTTCGACTCAGAATAAAAGAGCAAATAATGCCCTTGAAACTGCTCCCAAAACTAAACCCGTAATGGATTTCCCCCCACAAGAAAAGTTACAGAAGGAGAAAGAATTATTAGGCTTTTATGTATCAGATCATCCACTGAAATCCTTACGGCAAATAGCGCCACTTTTGACACCAATTAACCTTTCGCAACTCGGAGAACAAAGGGAAGAAATAAAACTTTGTGCAGTTGTCATGTTGAATAACGTGAAAAAAGTGGTTACTAAAAAAGGCGATCAGATGGCAATTTTGCAAATAGAAGACTTAACTACACAATCAGAAGCTGTAGTTTTTCCCAAAACTTATGAACGCATTAGTTCCCTACTGCAAGTTGATACCAGATTAATTATTTGGGGAAAAGTAGATCGACGTGACGAACAAACTCAATTTATCCTTGAAGATGTAGAACCAGTGGAAACAGTACAAATGGTGATGGTGGAATTAACTCCCCAGCAAGCAGGTAATATCGAAGAACTACATCGCTTGAAAACAATTTTGCAAGAACATTCAGGAGACAAAGAAAAGGCAAAAATGCCAGTAATTGGAATTATCCAAACTGAAAATTCTCGTAAACTTATTCGTTTGGGTTGGCAATTTTGTGTACAAGATTCTAGAATAGCTGTTCAAGCTTTGCAAAATGCCAGTTTTCTTGCTCATATAAAATCGCTGACTGGTAGCTGATGCCAGAAGTGAAAAGTTCACAGTATCGAAAGCTGCTTAAAATCAGTTTTACTGAACTGTCAACAGTAAATTGCCTTAAGTATTAAGGATTGCAATCGGTTTTTTAGTTACTTATGCGGATGATAATTTCCTAAAGGCAATGGTATCATTTTATGCCATAGCCATTAAGGCTGCGACCGGGGGAAGGAGTTAAAACTTGATGATTGTCAACGATCTACATAAATTTGTTTCATACTGTAAAATAATTCAACCTCAAACTCAGGAGGACATTCAAAAATTTTTTGAAGGGGTAATCTTGTTTCCTTATGATAAGGAACTTTTATTACAAGCTTATTTATTTCTGAATATTAAAGACTTGTTTCCCTCGTGCGCTGAATTGTTGTTATTTGAAAAATCTCCGATTTCAGATTATACAGATTTGGGTAAATGTGATTTTGTTTTCCTGACCTTTAAAGGTAGTTTGTTTTTAATTGAAACTAAGTTTATTGATACCGAAGCAACAGGAGCGACAGAAAGAAAAAGAAGAAATAAACACAGAAACAAGGTATTTGAGCAAGTGATTACTTTAAAAAGCCGATTTAGTGAATATTGGAATATGAGACTGGAGCAATTAGAGTGCGGGGTTTTTACAACAGATTCAGAAGTTGCTTGGCGAGGAAATGGTGTGAATGTCACATCTAAATCAATATCTATCAATCATCTGGAAAAATGGCGAAGAAGTTATCACAGCAGTGAAAAGTTTTCATCTCATCAAGACGGGTCAAAGTTTGAGGAGAAGGTTAATTTGAAAAATGGAGCCAAGACCCAGTATACTTTTGACACATAGAAAACAAACAGAGTGATATCTGACGCCAAGCTACTGCGCGTCTAGGCTATTTCTAACACATCCCCACCAAGTGGAAGGGATTAGCCTATAATACCAACCTCAAATAATCATCCTTGGTGTATTATTCGGCAATTACCCAATATACAATGTGATTAATCGCTTCACACAATCTTCTCAACTTAGCCAAGTTCAGTAGAAAGAAATTCAAAAGTGACATCTTCGTACACATCTGTAACAGCACACTTAAAATCTACACTTGCCAGATGTATATTATTCCCTTGTGCATAGGGATAAAGTACCCATTGTCCCTCTGGGTTACGGCGAAAACACTCCAAATTCATCCGCGTTTGACTTACAAGCACATATTCTTGAAGTGACTCCAGATGTCGGTAGTCAGCAAATTTATCACCTCTGTCAAAGGCTTCTGTTGAAGGAGATAGCACTTCTACAATTAAACAGGGATAACGTAGAAAGTTATCAAAAGCTTTATCTCGTTGGTCACAACTTACAATGACATCAGGGTAGTAATAAATGTTAAGAGACTCAATATGTGACGATATATAAGCTTGACATCCACTCCCACGCAAATGATTTCTCAACATTGAAGCAACATTAAGAGAAATGATAACATGACTATTACTTGCCCCCGCCATTGCATAAACCTCTCCTTGCCGATATTCATGCTTGATAGGGCTGGTTTCTTCTGCTTTTAGATAATCTTCAGGAGAAATATAGCTATAACTGACATTTGCAACCATTTGTACTGACCTTGTGTTGTAACCTTGTATCTAGTTTAAGAGAAGCTGACGGCTAAATCTCCTAATCAGAAATCTAGCTATTGCTAGATGCTGTAATTCTCTTAAAAGCTATAATTTACGTCTGTTGCACCGAGAGATTAACTTGTGGATGTCATATTAGAACGATCGCACGAATTAAAACAAGCTTTAGTTGATTTTGTCCTTGATGCTGAAGGCGAACTGGCACAAGCACTGGAAACTTACGCAGCAGCACAGTTGCGCCGGGGAAGTGGAGATAGTACACAGCAGGACTTAACTATCGATAGCTTTCTGACAGCAGGGAAAGTTGGTGATAAGTCACCATTAGAGTTGTTTATCGCCAGCCATCCAGATTTAGAAGAAAGCGATCGCAATCTGATCAACAGCTGGCATCATAGTTTTATTGGCTTATTTGCGATCGCTAACATTCTACCTGATGGCTTTGAGTTGACGAACTGGCTAACAGACAAACGCTACATTGTCAAGCCAAACAATACTCAAACCCTACAAGCAATATCTCGGTTGAAAGTAGGAGAAATCTTACTAACTCGCATTTCTCCTGTTACTAATAGCTACTGGATGTTTTCTGGCCCCTACACAGTGATGGGTAAATTGGGTAAACCAAAACTCGCTGTAGCAATTGGTAATTTTAAAGAAAACTATAAAAGTAATCTTTACAGCGATGCTCCAGATTTGCTAGAGGAAGCTTGGCAATCAGTAGCAAAATATCATCAGCAGTTTGTGGACTTTTTTAGCACTGATGAAATTACCTTATCTGGATACCATCTTAATAAAAAAATAGCGGAGTTACAAGGAGTAATTACTGAAAAGACCTTGGCAGCAGCAGGAATTGATACTTCCAAATCTTTAGCTGAAGTAGCAGAAGCAGCTGGCATTGGAGACGAGGAAATCAAAGCAGCAGCAGAAGAATTTGGTGCTGACTCAAACGTAGTTTCTCAAATGTTTAACAGCAAAATGGTCATGCCAAAGGTTGATTTGCCTGCCGAACTCAAGAAAGCAGAACAGGTAACGGCTCTTTCTCATCCCCGTTGGGGACAAATGTTTTTACCAACATATAGTAAGGTACAAGCAATTTTAGCGGCAGAGAATTGGCAAAGTATTGAAGGTGCTGAAAAATTAATTCGCTATTACCTCGAAGATAAAAGTATTAACGCTTTTATCTGGCATCGGTTAGCGCAACAGTATCCAACTCAGTTAGAAAAGGTGTTGCAGATGTATCTGCAACGTCCAGAGTTTCGCCTTGAAAGTGACTTAGATGCCCTGTTGCAAGATTTTAATAAACCTATTGAGCCAGAATTACCAGAAATTGCTAGCGTCCCCATACATTTACACAACTTATTTCAAGAAGCTTTAGGAGAAGTTAACAAATCTAAGCCCAAGAGTAAGGGGCAGAAAAAGTCAACAAAAGGTTTTCAATAAGGTTAATAAATATATCCCACATCTCACCCTACCCACTTAGGGTTATATGATTCCAAAGGTAGAGTTATTTGTAATAGTACACACCAAACTGTGTACTATTACAAATGGATTGGGTGAAATTAGCGTTAAAAACGAGATGAAGACTGGATAGTTATATTTAACGAGCAATAGATAGCAGGTGAACAATTTCATCTACGATTTTATCTGGACTCTCAAGTTTGGCTAGAAATTGATTAAAACCAGCATTTAAAGACTTATGACTTGATACCTCCCGTGTATAAGAAGTAATTGCGATCGCAGGCAACTGTCTTATGGATGGGCAAGAATGCACTCGAATTTGCTCAATTAACCAATTTCCATCATGATGGGGCAACTTCATATTGCACAATAGAATATCAGGATGAAGCGATTCCACCAAATCAAGGGCTGCTTCTGCATCGGTCAAAGCCATCACCTCTGCACCTGCTGCTTCCAAGATGAAGATGAGCAAGTCTGCAATATCTGGCTCATCCTCTACCAGTAATATTAGGATTCCAATAAGATCCTGGAACAAATTTAACTCAGTTTCTTGGTTGATTTTTTGATCTGTTGTCATGCCGCCCCTTTGTTACCTGCTATAGTTTGCTATCTCTATTGCAACGGATGGAGCGGAATATGTATTCATCCTAAATACACAAACTTGGGGTTAAAAGCTTGATCAATGCTTAGAGCTTAACCGAGAAGTATTGAAAGTTGGGGTTTTGTGGCATTATGGAAGGTAAACAGAGGTGAAAGACATCATGACTTCTTCGGGTCAACCAGAAGATATCAGCGTCAGACTGGACGATATTGACACTCGCTTAGAAGAAGTAGGCGACCAACTAGACCTAATCCGTACAATACAAGATGCCAATCGAAGGGAAACACGGGGCAACTACCAAACCATCGCCCGATTAGAGCGCAGTATTCGAGAATTAGGTGATATTGCCCGTTTACACCAAGAAGCACTACGTGTTGCCGAACGCGATCGCCAAGCGACAAGGGAAGTTGAACTTCAAACTGACCAAGATCGTGAAATCTTGCTTGCTTCTTTGCTGCAAGCCGAACGCGATCGCCAACAAGCCGAACGCGATCGCCAAACCTTTCAAGAAGAAATCCGCAGAATTTGGGAGTATTTGCGTGACCGCAATGGTGGCACCAGTACACCCAATTGAGGTAATACATCATCCTTCGACAGGTAGAATAATTTCAAATTCCGTCCCTTGTCCTAATTTAGAAACGAGGTTAATTTGTCCGCCATGAGTTGACATAATGGAGTAGGCAACTGCTAATCCTAATCCCGTTCCTTTACCCACAGCTTTTGTAGTGAAGAAAGGGTCAAATACTCGTTTTTGGATTTCCTCAGAAATTCCAGTACCATTATCGGCAATGTGAATGCTCACACTCTTAGTTAGAGAATTGCTCAGTTTGGTACGAATTGTAATAGTAGGAGTTGTGATTTGTGCTTCATTTAAGGCATCAATGGCGTTATTCAAGATATTCAGAATTACTTGATTGATTTGTTTGGCGTGACAACTCACTTGTGGGAGATCATTATAGTCTTTGATGATTTGAATTTTACTGAGTCGGTGTTGCAGAATTAACAGCGTATTCTCAATACCCTCGTGAATGTTTACGGCTTTGATATCTGCTTCATCAAGGCGGGCAAAATTCCGCAGAGATAAGACAATATGTTGAATACGTTGACTACCTTGTTGGATTGAATCCAGCAGATTTGGTATGTCTTTGATCACATAATCTAAATCCCTGTCCTGAAGATAAGCTTGAATTTCGGAAGTGGGTTGTGGGTATTGCTGCTGATAGAGACTAATACTGTCTAGCAAGTCCTGAAAATAATTTTTGAGATGGTTCATATTGCCGGAGATAAAGTTGACTGGGTTATTAATTTCATGGGCAATCCCAGCGACCATTTGCCCTAAACTCGACATTTTTTCAGCTTGAATCAATTGGGTTTGGGTTTGTTGTAATTCCTGGAGAGTATGAGACAACTGCTGATTTTTATTGTGTAGTTCTTGAGTACGCTGCTCTACTTTTCGCTCTAGAGTATTGTAGAGTAGGGCATTTTCTAGGGAAATCGCCGCTTGGGTGGTTAATAATTGTAGGACATCTAGGCGATCGCCCACAAATGCACCCATTGTTAGCTGATTTTCTAAGTACAAAATCCCTAGTAACTGCCCTTGATTGCGAATTGGCATACACAGCGCACTCTTGGGTTGATGCTGGCGCATATATTCCCCAATCACACTAGGCAGATGGGTTTTGAGATCGTCAATTACAACTGTTTCTAGAGTGTTTTTTACATACTGGATCAGTTTGACTGGAACACCAGGATGATTATCTAAAGGTGCTGTTTGCAACATAGTGCCTTCTAGGGTGGCGATCGCCCGCACTTGCCATGACCCATCCTGAAAGAGGATTAATGCACACCGATCAGCACCAGCATTTTCGAGAATAATCTGAGTTAGTGTCTGGATTAACTGATCCAACTGAATTGCGGTAGAGATGGCTTGGGAGGCTTTAAAGACAGATCCAAAATCCAGCGACGAATTGATGCTGCTGGAGGAACTTGATATCTGGGTTGAGGAGTGAATAGAGGCACTGGATATCACAGTATAATACAGTGTTTCTTGCGAGTTGAACTTGAGGGTTTTCTGTTGCAGAATCACCCGTAGAAGTTCTGGGTAGCGTTGTTCTAAATCTTCTACTTTGGTTTTTGCACCCCAACGAGCATAGCAGTAGTATGCTTCTTCCATGTATGCTTGGGCAACTTTTTCTTTGCCCCAGTCGAGGTAGAATTTGGCAGCCAGTTCATTACTAAGTGCTGCTTCTTGGATGTAGCCATTTTCTCTAGCAACAGAAATGGCGCGATCGTAAAATTCCATTGCTGCGGTTTTTTCTGCTAAAACTCGATACTTTTCTGCCTCCACCAACTGAAATCGATGCAGATGATTCATGGGTGCATAATTTGCCCACTGTTGCATGATGTCCTGATTTTCTGCTACCTGCTGTAATATCCTCTGTTGTTCTTCGGCTGACGACGTAGGAAATAAAGCCAGTTGCAGCAGCGAATCATAAAGGTTCAATAGTGGGACAATCACCGTAGCATATCCTGAAGCGGAATATTGTTTAGCTTTGACAGCATATTCCACCGCCAAATCCAATGCTTGAAACAGATAACAAAGCATCAATTTGTTGACAAAGAAATTCCATAAACTAGTGCCATCATTACTTTGCTCATGTAAAGCCAGCATTGACCTTTCATCGTAAGCTGTGCCAACTAATTCCCAAGGAGTAGTTTTTGACTCAATTAAATTCAAAACTATTTGGTGGTAAATATTGTGATAATTGAGTGCGGCTTTTTGGTTAATTTTTTCTATTGCTGCCCCATAAATTGCGAATTCATGAGCTAGTTTGGTTAATTCTTGACCAACGATATAAGCCTGGAAGCAATAAGCGTGGGCGGCATAACCAGCATAGGTCAAATCCCCGCTATCTAACCCACTGGTATAAGCTTTTAGTAATGGCTTGAGGGTTGCTGTTACAGGCTCTTTCCAGTGGGTGATAAAAAGATAAACGACAATAAGGACTTTTGCTTCGTATTCCTGATCTTGAAACTTGGACACCAGTTGCAACGCTAACTTTCCAAATTCATAACCTGTTGAGATACTGCTTGGTTGACCGCAAAGCATGAGTCCATACCCTGAGTAAGCAAAGGCAGAAGCGGAAGTATTTCCGTATTTTACACAAAGAGTAGCTTTCTTCAGTACCACCAGGCGATTGAGTTCAGGTTTTGCCAGATAAGTAGGACTATTTACTTTGACTAAAACACGCAAGGCTGCACGTAATTCCAAATTCTGCATCTCTGGCAAATCAACCAATTCAGCAACTGTTTTGCCACTCAAGCTAGCTTGAGTCTCTTGCAAAGCGAGAACAAAATCCTCAGTCGTTGGTTCTTGGGGAAACTCAATGCCTATCGGCTGCAAAAATTGCATGGCTGTATCGATCGCAGCCAAGAATTTCCCTTGTGCTGTGTAGGCTTCAATTTTTACTTCATAGACTTTAGCTGTATCAGTTACAGTTTTTGCGTGTTGTAAAATTTCTTGGGCAAAATCTTCCATTGCGTCAAGTTCGCCGCAGAGATAACTGGCTTCGGTTGCTTCGCTATACAAGCTTAAGGTGAGATTGTAATCAGATTCCCAAGGGTCAGATGATAGTAGCTGAATACCGATTTTCAGATAAGCAAGTGCTGAATTGTATGCAGTTGAGGCTTTTGCCTTTTTCCCAGCAATAAAATTTAACTGTGCGAGTTCATGGCGTTCTATAGGTTGATGGAAATGTTCAATGCCAATATTTAGCTGATTAGCGATCGCAAAAATCTGATTCTCTAGTTCAGCTTCAGGGGTATTTTGCCACAGCAGGCGACCAATTTTGACATGGGTTGTCTGTTTGTGATCTTCAGGAATCAGTGAGTAAGCAGCTTGTTGGACGCGATCGTGTAGGAATTTATATGTTACAGAATGAGCGATTTTCTGATTAGGTGCTTGGTTTTCTTGCCCGACATAAAACTTATAAACTTCGCTAGTTGGCAAAATCAAGCCGAACTGTAATGCTTTCCATAACGCGACGGCGGTTTCAGCTTGGGATTGTTGATAAATAATCGCTAAGGTATGCAAATCAAACTGATTACCAATACAAGCCGCCAGCTTCAAAACCTCCTGAGTTGGTGCTGGAAGTTTCTGCAACTGTTGTACCATAAACTCCACCACATCATCTGTCAGCGCCAGTTGCTTGACTTGGGCAATATCACACTGCCACTGCCCGATTTGAAAATTAAATTGAATATAATTATCCTCATGCAGTGCCTTGAGAAACTGGGTGGTAAAGAAGGGATTCCCTTTGGTTTTTTGATACACCAGTTGCATCAATAGCTGTGCTAGTTCCGGTTGACAAATGAGGGTATCTGCTACCAGCTGATTCACACTTACTTGACACAGTGGACTGAGTGTGATTTTGTTAATTTTGGCTCCGGCATTGGCTATTTCATCTAATGTCAACATTAGGGGATGTGCCGGGAAGACCTCATTATCTCGGTATGCCCCAAGTAGCAACAGATAGCCCTTTTGGGATTCATCCATGAGCAACTGCATCAGCTTTAGTGATGCTGAATCTGCCCATTGCAAGTCATCCAAAAAGATCACTAAGGGATGTTCTGGTGTGGTGAAAACCTGAATAAATTTCTGGAACAGCAGATTGAAGCGGTTTTGAGCCGCCATTCCAGATAGTTCTACAGCGTGAGGTTGGAAACCAATAATTCGTTCTAGTTCTGGGATTACCTCAATAATAACTTGAGCATTTTCACCCAAGGCTGTGATAATTTGATCCTGCCACTGCTGTAAATGGGTATCGGTTTCACTTAATAGTTGCCCCATTAAATCCCGGAAGGCTTGTACAAAGGCAGAAAAAGGAATATTACGATTAAATTGATCATATTTGCCTTTGATAAAATAACCACGTTGTCCAACAATAGGTTTATGAACTTCGTTGACAACCGCAGTTTTTCCAATGCCAGAGAAGCCTGCTACTAACATTATTTCGGTTGTCCCCTTACTGACGCGCTCAAATGCTTTGAGTAGGGTTTCTATTTCTGCTTCTCTGCCATAGAGTTTATCGGAGATAATAAAGCAATCGCACGCATCCCGTTGGGCAATTGGGAAAGTCTCAATTTTGCCTGTTTCCTTCAGTTGAACCAAGCACTTTTCTAAATCATACTTTAGCCCTAATGCACTTTGATAGCGGTTTTCGGCATTTTTCGCCATCAATTTATTCACAATTTCTGAGAGTACAGATGGAATTTTAGAATTTATCTGATGTACTAAAGGCGGTGCTTTCGCAATATGACAATGCACTAATTCCATCGCATCTTCTGACTGAAAGGGTAATTCTCCAGTCAGTAATTCGTAAAAAGTCACACCCAAAGAATAAAAATCTGTGCGATAGTCAATCCCCCGATTCATTCGTCCAGTTTGTTCTGGTGAAATATAAGCAAGTGTTCCTTCTAATACATGGGGACTAATTAATGTTTGAGTTTCTCGTGGCAACAGAGATGCAATACTAAAATCAATTAATTTAACCTGTTTTGTTTCTGGATTAATCAGAATATTGGCAGGTTTAATATCTTTATGAATAATGCGATCGCGAATTAGAATATCCAAAGTGTCACACAGAGATATAGTCAAAAGTAAAAATTCCATGAGTGGATGTTGCTTTCCCCCCATCTCCGTTTTCAAGGAAATTCCCCCAAAGTCTTGCATTACCAGCGCATAGCCATTCTGGTAAGGTTCTAGGCTGTATGTTTGGATGATCAAGGGTGAGTTGAGATTTTTGGCGATGGTGTATTGATTGCGAAACTGTACTAATTCAGAAAAACTGGGATAAGGATTTTTCAGCAGCTTGATGACTACAGGTAATGAGTCAATCTCTCGAACTGCTCGATAAACCAGGGTTCTAGAACCGTTGTAGAGTTCTTCGCTGACTTGATAGCCGGGAATGCTAATTACAGTGCTAATCATACTTTTGAATTTTTAAGACATCAGTATTTAGTATTCCCAGAACCGCCCCAAGACTTCGATTTTGCGATCGCCTGTTAAGGGATAAAAGCTAACACCTCCCCTAGTTGATCTCTCTTTTGCACCTAATGCACAAACTGAGTGTGCAGTTGACTTTGTTCATAATGTACTTGCACCGTTCCCCGGAAGAATACTTGATGGGCTGGTGTACTAAAAAACAGCGTTGCATAACATAATTGTGGGATGATTTTTCTCACGCAGAGGCGCAGAGGCGCAGAGAGGATAAGGAGTTTTGGATTTCAATACATTAAAATTTCATCCTTTGATTCAGCAACGCCTAAAAAACTTCCTACTAAGGTTGTAGAAGTACAACTGTATGAGGTACTGGGCGAGCAATGTAATTTACTAGAGATTCTCCCTTATAAACTAAAGAAGTACTCTGACCAGAATCAAGCATGACTGCATCATTTAACCCAGCTTTAGCTAGCGCCAATCCCAAAGATACAGAGTCAACAGATTCACGAGAAATACCGATAGTGGGAGATCCTGCTTGATTAATGCCCCAAAAAGCTCGGTAACGCGCTATGTCAAAACCATAAAGGTTGTTAAAGGTATTTGCTGACTGGGGTTCGCCATTTTTAACTAGCCATGCTGCTGCGACAAAAGCATCCGTGACTTCTGGGATCTCAGCTTGTATCCCTGCTAAAGTGTTGTGCTTGCTAGGGTCGAAGGGAATAAAACGTGCTGTGTAAGGACTAATTAATACTAAAGGTCGTCCAATCATTCTCTGGATATCATAACTGTTACCGGGAATAAATTGTTTTGTAACCTGGCTGAAAATAGGCCCAATCATCACATTGGAATCTAAAGATTTTAAAGAGAAAAAACCTCCATTTACAGCTGCGATCGCTTTGGGGCTATCCTTAGCTAAAATTTCCTTGACTTGATAACGGCTTGAAGCATGAATAGTACTAGGTTTACCACCTGAAATTAGGATGAGATTAATCTTATTAATGGTAGTATCAGTCCGTTCAATAGGATGTGTAAAATCCAAGAGTAATTTCCATTTTGGTAGTTGTGACCCTCCCCATGCTTGGGCAATCACTTGTCTTAGTTTCGATTGACCAAAGCGAGAAACTGCCAATAAATTATCTGAACTACCTGCAAATCTTTCATCTGTATCACTCATTGTCAACGCTACATTATATCCGGCTTCACGCACTGAACTGGCAACTCTGTCATCATATTTTCCAACAGGATAAGTAAAATATTGGATCGGAATACCTAATTTTGACTCTAGAATTTTTTTAGATTCTAAGACTTCTGTACTTAGCTGTTCATCGGTCAAAGTTCTTAAATCGGCTGGATGAGTAACGGTATGAGATGCGATCGTTACTAAGGGATTAGTTACCATTTCCTGTAATTGTTCCCAACTGACATGAGAACGACCAACATTATTGCCCACACCTTTAGTATAAATCGAAAATACTGCTGGATAACCGTATTTTTTTAACAATGGATAAACATACTGATAATGCCCACCATAACCATCATCAAATGTCAGTAAAACTGGTTTTTCTGGTAGTGGCATTCCTGTCTGCAAATGAGTAGTTAGCTGCTCAATGCTGATCGGAACCACACCTTGCTCTTTTATTAATTGGAAATGTTCTTCTAATTCACTAGGAGTAACATCAAAGAATACTTCTTTTTCTGGCAAAATATCATGGTACATTATGATAGGTACTTTTGCTAATTTTGCCCGTTCCTGAATGTCTGGCCATGGGCTAGAACTAAGATACGCCAAGGCATAAGGAGAAAGTGTTTCAATTATATTTATTACGCCTTTTTCTGGCTGACTTAGCCAACTAGATATGAATGCAGAAGTAGTTGCAAGCGTTGATATACGGTGATTAAGCTCTAGTATTGGCGATGAAAAATCTTGTATTTGAGTTTCGTTATTCTGAATATTATTTGTGATGGAAGAACTTTTATTGACGATTTCGTGAGTAATGGCAGACTCCGCAGTATTATGCTGGATTAATAATCCCAACAAAGAAGCTAGTCCTCCAGTAAAGACATGAAGTATAGTCAAGCAGTAAATATTAATAGATATCCAACCAAGGGGGTTGTGTTTAAGAATTTGTGTCTTGAAAAGATTATGAGCAGACCGATATTTTTGGTAAGATTTGCGTTTCATCACTTCTGAAATTTGTCAGTTCAAGAGCATTCTAATGCATTTAATAAATTTCTCATGAAATAATTTAAATTGGCGTTGCATAAATACGGGATGATTTTATGGATTTTTCTTTGCGCCTTTGCGCCTTTGCGTGAGATATTCATCCCTTAATTCAGCAATGCCTTTAAATTCAAAAAATTACCCATGACTCATTACCGAGGTTCAGCCTCAGTTGAAACTGTTAATACTTGCGGTGGTGTAGCATCCAGGGGATAGAGAAAATCTACTTGTACTAAAGAGCGATCGCCCCAACCAAGCCATTTATGTCTAGAGGCTTCAATAACCATTGGTCAAAAAAGTATATACAAAACTTAATCTTACCGGACTAAGATTTTGGCCAGGACTAGATTCGGATAGAGTATTTGGGCTACGCTTTGCACAATCAATAAAAACAAAAGAATCTATGCGTGAGATCAAGCCTTGGACTACCACCTTAGTAGTCATAGTATCTATTACTGCAACTTCAATAGGTGTCTACAATCTTGAATTGTTTTTAAACACTGTCTGCTTGGTAAATACTATGCCTGCTATCAGTAAACATTGTAAATGAGCTGACTAATATTTATTGGTAATAGGTAATTGAAGAAAAGCTCTTACCCTTTACCCATCAATCATTACCGAGGTTCAGCCTCAGTTGAGACTGTTAATACCTGCGGTGGTGTGGCATCTGGGGGATAGAGAAAGTCTACTTGTACTAAAGAGCGATCGCCTGGTTTTATATTTAATAAAACTAGCGGTTCCCCCATTTGACCTCTCCTTTGCACTAAATGCACAAATTTAGTTCGTGGTAGACCTTGGTCATCGTTGTAACGTACCCGCACTGTGCCCCGAAAGAACACTTGACGGGCTGGTATATTAAAAAAGCGTAACCCTATTTTGACTAATTGATCCTCTTTTAGTGGCGTTTGCACTGATACACTAACAGTTTGAGGACTTTGAGTATTGTTGTATAGCGGCAACGTTAGATTATATTGAATTCCATAGTTGCCATGAGCGCGATATGCAGTGTCAGGATAACGCACCAGCATCGGTGCACTCTGAATTTGACCAGTTCCGAAAGTACCACCATGCAGGCTACTCAGAGGGTATGAAAACACTTCACCAGGCTGGGGAATATTTAGATATCTGGCTTTGGGATTATCTATTAATAAAGCTTGCCATTGGGAACCATTAACTACTCCAGCAACACGCCCATAAATTCTTGGCTTGTCAGTTTCCTCTAAGGCAGTGGGGGTTTTATCTCGTGGCCCAGCCACATCACTATTATCAAGTAAATTTTGCCACTCTTCTAAGGTAGGCGATCCCGCTTCTCCTGTCGGAGACGCTACGCGAACGGGTTGCCGTAGGCCTCGCTCACTGCCATCGGAATTTGTGCGTGCAAACATTGCAAGGCTAGCTGCATAAACAGTCCCATTACTCCACAGTCGCATCAACGTAGATCGACCATTGAGGGGTGGTGTTAGTCCTTGTACAGGAATTGGTAAATTTAGTAACATTCGACTTTGCCCTGGCGGAATCTCAATTTGGGCGGGGAAAATCTCTTGTCGTTTTCCACGAAGCACATTAGACATGACGCGATCGCCTGGCCCTGCAAAAACTTTACCTAAAATATTTTCACTAAAAGATGGTAACTCAATAAATGGTGCATCGGGTTGACTCAAATAACTCGCCGCCTGCAAAATATTTACCTTCACCAATTCCGAACCAGGGTTATGCAAAATTATCCCTAAATAGAGCGAACGCAAATTTTCTGGTGGTTCAGCTTTAGCAACATGATGGGCAAAAATATCAAATCGTCCTCGAAAGGGAAAATTCAAATGCGCCGTTGGCACTTTTTTCCCATCTGGTGGAAAAGTCGAAAGTAAAATCCCTTCTTTCAATACCAACTCTGGACTATTACTGTTAAAGGTTGGCACTGTATCCAATTGTCCTGGCAAAGGACGCACTTCTTGTAATTGCACCACTTCTTCAGGTGGTGGCGTAGCAGGAGTTGTTTGGCCAAGCAGAAAATTTAGTAACAATGGCAACATAAGTTTAAATATTTTCTCCACCATACAGACGGCGACAAATTTATGAAAGTGCTAGTTTGTCAATAATTAAGATGAAATCTGCAAGTATCCCAATCAAGTTTTCTTGATTAAGAACCGGAACGTGAACAAAGATACAACGCGCCGTGAGTTGGCTTTGGCGTAGGTAATCCAACACTGAATAGTAAAGACCTTCACAGACAAATTTACCGCAGTCGTGGCTAATCTCAATTGCCACTGCTCCCGCCACCAATTTTTCTAAATCAACTTCTGTCTGTAAAACACTTTCTCCACAGCTAGCACCTGCTTCCACACTTAATTGTGTGCGACTTGCAGCCATGCCACAACAGATGATGTAATCAGGTTGGATTGCATTGATTTTTTCAATTACCAGAGAACTAGCAAGTTGAACATCTACGGGTAACTGGCGTAAAAAAGTTAAGTCATGAGGTATCAAATTAAGTTTGGTAACTTCAAGTAATAAATCATCAGAGGAATTTGAGAGTTGATCGGACAGCCAAATGTCAAAAGAAGTTAATAGAATTATTTTATTCATAACAAATGTTATTTAGAATAGGAATATTATTTAGAATAGAAAAACCCTCCATAATAAATTTACAAGGGAGCAGGTAAATGGCAGTGATTGCGGTCGTAGATTACGAGATGGGAAATTTGCACTCAGTCTGCAAAGGCTTGGAAAAAGCTGGGGCAAATCCTAATGTTACTTATTCTCCAAAGGAATTAGAGCAGGCAGATGCAATAGTTTTGCCGGGAGTGGGATCATTTGATCCAGCAGTGCAACACTTGCGATCGCGTGGTTTAGAACAACCAATTAAAGATGCGATCGCATCGGGAAAACCTTT
Source organism: Nostoc sp. WHI (assembly GCF_015714725.1). GTDB lineage: Bacteria > Cyanobacteriota > Cyanobacteriia > Cyanobacteriales > Nostocaceae > Nostoc. Next base: position 9,638 of record NZ_WBKM01000194.1, on the reverse strand, counting down.
CTTAGGCATCTGTTTGGGATTACAAATTCTCTTTGAATCAAGTGCAGAAGGCATCCAACCAGGACTAGGAATTATCAAAGGAAAAGTGCGGCGGTTTCGTCCAGAACCTGACATCACTATTCCGCATACAGGTTGGAATCAACTGGAAATGACTCAGCCAAAAAGTATTTTGTGGGAGCATTTACCGTGTGATCCTTGGGTGTATTTTGTCCATTCCTACTATGTTGACCCAATAGACCCGCTAATCCGTGCAGCAACTGTCACTCACGGTACTCAAATTGTAACAGCTGCGATCGCTCATGAAAACCTGATGGCAGTCCAATTTCACCCCGAAAAATCCTCTAATATCGGATTACAAATCCTGTCCAATTTTGTTGCTCAAGTCCGCGAAAAAGTTGCTGCCTAATACTATTTTTGTTCTTTGTCCTTTATCATTTGTTAATAAATGAAAATGCCCAATGAGCAATGAGTCTGAGAATTTACGGGAATCGACAGCTAAAAACTTTACCAGGTAAAGAAACTAGACCTACCAGTGCGCGGGTAAGAGAGGCAGTTTTTAATATTTGGCAAGGAGAAATTGCAGGGTGTCGCTGGTTAGATTTGTGCGCGGGTACTGGTTCAATTGGTGCAGAGGCTTTGTGTAGAGGAGCCAGCTTAGTAGTGGGAATTGAACAATCGAGCCGAGCCTGTGCCACCATCCAACAAAATTGGCAGCAGGTAGCTAATACCGAGCAAGAATTTCGGGTATTGCGGGGAGATATTACCCAACAGTTAAAGGCTTTATCAGGGAAGCAATTTGATAAAATCTACTTTGATCCACCTTATGCCAGTGGATTATATGAGCCAGTTTTAGAAGCGATCGCTCACCATCAGATTTTAGAGCCTAGCGGGGAAATCGCAGTTGAACACGCCTCGCAAAGTTGGACACCGCCAGAGCTTCCCGCTTGGGAAATTTGCCGCGAGAAAGTTTACGGCAACACATCACTAACTTTTTACAGAATTCGGAATGAAGGAGCAGGGGAGCAGGGGGGAGTAATAACTCCTAACTCCTAACTCCTAACTCCTAACTCAGCACTCAGCACTCAGCACTCCTAACTCAGCACTCATTAGCCTCCCAACTGGTTGGGACGCTTGTATTGCTTATAGGCAGCGTAAAACAGTCCGGCAAGGGTGACGAAAACTAGACCCAGGACAATACCTGATAGCAAGGGTTCAACCACTGTAAATCTCCTTTTTGCAATTATTAAATATTCGTTTCCTGATTTTGATTTTACCAAATTTCGGATGAATCCTTCGCCCTACAGCCTTTTTGGAGGGCGAACCTACAATAAAATAATCTTCTGTGCTTGCAGACACCATCAAGAACTTTTAAGCTATGTGTAGGAAATGAAAATTTTTTAGTACACCTCGACTTTCAGAGCAAACCTTTTGGATAACCAAATTACCAAACCTGAAATTTTGATTCAGCGAATCGTTTTGTTTACTTTAGCGATATTGCTAGCAGTCCCTTTGGGCTTTTTTGGTGTTCAGTTGGTTCGAGCCTCCGATCCATACGTCAAGAGTGTTCTATCTTTGACAGGAAACTCAGTTCAAGGACACGCTATCTTTCAAATCAACTGTGCTGGTTGTCATGGCTTGGAAGCAGACGGGCGAGTAGGGCCGAGTTTACAAGCTGTCTCAAAGCGCAAATCTCACTATGGACTGATTCATCAAGTGATTAGTGGCGACACGCCGCCAATGCCAAAATTCCAGCCCAATGCTCAAGAAATGGCGGATCTTTTGATCTATTTAGAGTCGTTGTAAGGCTCTTGCATCACTTTAAGCAGAGGAAAATTAAGAAATCTTCGGAATTTGAGGTATCTGGAATAGCGCTCTGCTTTTTGTAGTGGGGACTGAAGTCTTGACTACAAACGAACATTTTTATTCAGCTTGATTAACCAGACACGATATCACTCAAGTGTCGTTACTCGCGGTAGCAAGTTCGTGAACGTCATTACGAATTATTTAGTCACTTAACTCCTAAAGCGATCGCATGATGGCGGATATGATCTTCAATAAAACTGGCTATGAAATAATAACTGTGGTCATAGCCTTCTTGATAACGTAAATTTAAGGGTTGGTTAACCTCTGCACAAGCTTGCTCAAAAACCTCTGGCAGCAATTGCTCAACTAAAAATTTATCAGCAGTCCCTTGATCAATAAGAATTGGACTGTGATATCCTACTTGCTTAACTAATTCACTCGCATCATAAACACGCCAACTTTCTTGATTGCTGCCAAGATAACGACTGAAAGTCTTTTGACCCCAAGGACAACGCATAGGTGCAGTGATCGGTGCAAATGCTGATACTGATTTGTAGAGTTCTGGGTTTCTCATTGCACAGACTAGCGCCCCATGTCCTCCCATCGAATGACCGAAAATGCCTTGTTTTTCAGCTTGGGCGGGGAAGTTTGCGGTAATTAAAGCAGGTAATTCGTTGACGACATAACTATACATTTGGTAGTGTTGACACCACGGTTCTTCTGTAGCATCAACATAAAAACCTGCGCCCGTGCCAAAATCCCAGTCATCATCCTCACCTGCAATGCCAGTATTCCTCGGACTGGTATCTGGTGCAACCAGTATCAAACCGTACTCAGCTGCAAAGCGCTGTACCCCGCCCGCCTTAACCATAAAATTCTCTTCCGTGCAAGTTAACCCAGAGAGGAAATAGAGAATCGGCACAGGTTTTAGAGTTGCTTGTGGTGGTTGATAAACAGCAAAGCGCATTTCACCGTTACACCTTGAGGAGGGATGGCTGTAAAAGCCGAGTTTACCACCAAAGCTTTTATATTCTGAAATGAGGTTGAGGTTAGGCATTGGTTATATTCTCTTTCCTGAGCGGCTGACTGAGAATGGTTATTTTAGTGTAAATTAAAATGTCTATGTATGAATCCCTAAATCCTGCTATTTGACGAAGCTGATAAAATACTGGCCAATCCGCAAAGCGATCGCTAATTCATAATTCGTAATTAAAGAGTTTCTTTAAACTCATGACTTTCTTAGTAAAATTCAACTCAGCACTATTTAAAGGTACTCGCGTAAGAAATCAAATGGATCATCTTCCCAACAAGGTTCAGGTATAAGCCAAAACAAACTCCTGTTGATGTCAGCTTCAATTTCATCACTATCGTCTCTATGAAATAGTTCTATCAAAGCTGTCCAATCACGTTCTCTCAAAGACGTTAATGATGGAGCATATACCTGGAGATTATTTGAGTAATTCACGCGTAAAGTTGTACTTGACAGCCGTAAAAATTAGATTCTAGCTTTGACAACCACAGTAAAATATTTATTTGAATAATATTAAATATGGACTACTCTTATAAGTGTCTCACAACTTAACTAGGACTGCTATAGTATTTATTACATAGTTACAGGCTTACATTTACTCAGAGCGGAAAAATTCTTCAGACTGAGACTCAATTAATTCTACGCTAAACACTTCTGCAAAGCATTCCGCTACATAAGAACGTACCTCTTGGCAAGTAATATCTGGAATCCATTCTGCTAAACTGCCTACAGGTTTATCAGAGATCCCGCAGGGTACAATTTGCTCAAAACCTGTCATATCTGGACAAACATTTAATGCAAAGCCGTGCATGGTAATCCAACGGCTAACTTTAATACCAATAGCCGCAACTTTTCGCCCTTGCAACCAAACGCCAGTAAAAGCCGGAATTCTTTCTCCCTGCAATCCATAAACTGCCAATACGCGAATTATTACTTCTTCTAATTGCCGTAAATACCAATGGAGGTCTTTGCGATAACGTTGCAGATTTAAAATAGGATACCCTACCAGTTGACCAGGACAATGGTAAGTAACCTCGCCGCCTCGTTCAACTCTATGCACATTATGAACGCTGTTGTCAATATCAAATTTGATAAAATCTGAGTTAGATCCTTGTCCCAAAGTGTAGACAGGTGGATGTTCTAGCAAAATTAACACGTCATCTAGACTAGGATCATGAATACGCTCGGTGAGGAGCGATCGCTGCCATGCATGAGCATCTAAGTAAGAGACTAGTCCCTGATTATACAATAAACAACGGTTTTTGTATGGTTCAATACTATGGATCATCCGGTTTATGTGAGTTGGGTAGTAAAAAAGAAGGGGAAACCACAAGATAAAGGTAACTACATCAAAGCTTGAAGTCTCCCAATTAAACTCTGATATGCCTGCTAGTCGATATAGCGACGCGGCGTATAAACCCAGATACTATCATTGCTGCGCTTGATGGTTCGGGTTTTTGTAGAACCGACGAGAATAATTGTCCGCATATCGGCGGTAGCTGGTGCTAACTGGTCAAGTGTGATCACTTTCACAGTCTGTCCTGGTCTACCGAGATTCCGTGCTAACACCACTGGTGTATCCGGTGTTCTATGTAGCAGCAAAATATTTCTCGCTTGTGCCAATTGCCAAGTGCGCTCTTTGGAAACAGGATTATAGAAAGCAATTACGAAATCAGCTTCGGCAGCAGCAGCAATTCGTTGTTCGATCGCAGCCCAAGGCTTCAAGATGTCAGAGAGGGAAATAGCACAGAAGTCATGTCCAAGGGGTGCACCAATCGCTGCTGCTGCTGCTTGCATAGCAGAGATGCCTGGTGCTACATGAATGTCAATACTGTCCCATTCAGGTTTGGCATAGCGATCGCATACCTCGAAAACTGCTGTTGCCATTGCATAGATACCGGGATCACCAGATGAAACTACAGCTACATATCGTCCTGATGCTGCCAAATCAAGGGCGAGGATGGCCCGTGCTTCTTCTTGGCGGTTGTCTGACTCATGCCGTTGCTTGCCATCACCTAAAGAACCAACTAAATCTAAATAAGTTTTGTAACCCACTAGGTCAGTTGCAGACTTGAGTATCTCCTTCACTTCTTTTGACATCCACTGCGATCCACCAGGGCCCGTGCCAACAATCGCTAACCGTCCGCGTGGCTGACCGATGGTGTTGGGGTCAATTGGTTGGGGGGCAATAGCGATCGCAATATGGGGAGAGAAGGAAAGAGGGAATATGCCTGTGGCGGCGATCGCTGCTGCTTGGGCGGGGCTATAACCTTGTGAAAGTAGATTTTCTAGCTGATTTGGGGTAAAAAAGCGGGCAGGCACTCCAAAGGCGCTAGCTACGGCGTGGATTGCTGGATCGGCAGCAGCGATCATGGGTGCAAATATGCCGGCGACTGATGTCGGTGCAAGTGCGGCATCGGTTAGTAGTTGCTGTACTAAAGCTATTGTTTGATCTACATGACCAATGATGCCACTAATTGCGATCGCGATCGTTGTTGGGTGGTAGACAAGGCAGTTGGGTTTAGGAGTCACCAAGCCTTCTGTAACTTGGATTGTTAAATCTCCATTTGGATTTATAGGCAGTTTACTATTGCTTAACCAAGATGCTATTCCTTCTAGTTTGACTTGCGCCCCGGCTAGCAAATCCGAGATAAATTTCTTAGCATCGTCTGGGTTCGCTAAATGATATCCAGGGGGAGGAGATAACAGCGTTGTACCCAAACGTAAATCGCCTGTGGTGGTAATTGCAGGTTTGACATCAAGGGCTTCGGCAATACGGCGTGCCAAATCGTTTACCCCAGCAAGCCCGCCTAAGAGGGGGACAACAGCACTACCATCTTCAGCCACAGCTAGCACTGGTGGTTCCTGTCGTTTATCGCTGATCATGGGAGCTAGTGTTCTGATCAGAATGCCGGCGGCACAAATACCAATCAGAGGCGTTCCCTGGGCAAATAACTCGCGCAGCGTTTCGCCAAAATTCGTGAAGCTGACATCAACTCCAGACGTGCGACCCGCTAAACCGTATAGGGTCGCTCCTGGTAGGACGCTGATTATTTTGCGTGCTACTATCACGCTATTTTGACCTAGTACTACAATGGCGGGTGCAACGTTCATGATCATAGGTAGATATCTTGCAAAATTTGATATCCTTCAAATGAAACCATAGATTTAAACATATTATGTACTAACTGTCATTGAGAGCGAATAAACCATCCGCCAGAAAAAAGGCAAGCTAAAGTGCCTAAATCAGTTTTCAGCGAAGAGTACAATCGGTTTCGCCAGCTACTTATCGAAGCCCGCAAAGCTGCCAAGCTCACTCAAACAGAGTTGTCAGCAAAGCTAGAGCTTACGCAATCCTATGTATCAAAGTATGAACGTGGAGAGCGTCGTCTTGACGTGATTGAATTTTTACAAGTTGCCCAAGTTCTTGAAATAGATCCGCTTGCTTTTATCGAAGAACTATTGAAATACCAAAAGGAGACATAATAATCATTATTCAATATGTTGATTTTAACGCAGCTGATACAATCATTAATACCAAATACCAGAACGAATGGCATGAGATTATTACTACGCTCACTAGAATGCCTTTGCACATCAAAGCTTCAGATCAAGCCGGAATTCAGGGTAATGCAATATTCGATCCAGTAGGTACGAACGAATACATTAAAGCTGCCTTTATTCATGATGGTTGGCAATCGAATATACCTATTCCAGCACCTTACAGATTTTTGGGTACAGAGGTTGATTTTGCTAAAGCTGGCATTATCATTGAAATTCAGTTTTCTAACTATCCCTTCCTACTCAATAACACTTTGCGCTCAGAATTGTTCTTCAAAGCTAAAACCGAATTTGTTGGATACCAAACTAATTTGGTAGTTCTGGTAACAAAGGCTCTGATGTTTCCTGCTTCCAATAGCACTCTTTATTACGAACAAGCTGTTAATCAGTTAACAGCTTTGACTAAATACCAAGTTTTTGATGTACCAATCAGACTGGTTGGATTATTTGAACAACAAAATACAATAGTGCCTATCATCTGGACTGAGTATTTATATAAAAGATATTCTAGAACTGTGAATACTAGAGTTAGTCGCCAATGCCAAGTCATTGCGGGACGTTCAGCCCGTAGTCGCTGTATACTTAACTTATTGTAATAATTAATCTATTAACTCCATAATCTCAGTTCAATTTGTTCTACTTCTTCTGCTTGTTTTACAACTTTATTTTGCAAAGAGGTCTTTTTTCCATTACCATTAAGCTTTGGATCTACTGGAATTTCTTCGCCTCTTAGATTAGCTGCAAAAGCAGATTCCTCATAGATTAATCTATCTTCCATTTCTTGCAAGTGATACTCTTCTGGATAAATTTTTGCTTTGCTGCGTTCTGAAGCTTTATTTCCTATTTGCACATCAAAATTGAATTTATCAATAGATTGACCAGTTTTTTCAATATAATCGCGTAATGTTTTTAAATTTGGAAAAAAGCCATTTTTATCTGGATTTCCACTGAGACGACGCAAGGCAACTTGATGATATTTTGGTTCAATTTCTGAACCGATAAAATGGCGTTCATGATCTCTAGCAACCACCGCCGCAGTACCAGATCCTATATATGGATCTAAAACAATATCATTTTTGTTGGTTGTAGCTAAGATAATTCTAGCTACCAAGTCTTCTGGAAATTGGCAGGGATGTATAGTTTGTTCTTCATGGTTGTGTTTAACATTCCGAAATAGCCAAATATCGCCAGGATTTTTCCCTTCTGGATTACATGAGAGTTCCCCCTTCCGATTTCCCCGATAATGTTTCTTATTTTGATACTTTTGCGGAACTCTAATAGGATCTAGATTAAATTTATAGTTATCCGATTTAGTAAACCAAAGAATAGTTTCATGTCTACAAGAAAACTTTTTCTGGGCATGAAGACCATGTTGTCTAGCCCATATAATTCGGTTGCGAGGAATTAATCTGCATGACTCTAAAATCGGAAAAAAGCGAATATCCAGAGGAATCAGCATTCCTCGGTTAGAAAAAGCACCAACTTGCCAAAATAGCGAACCTGTGTTTTTTAGAATTCGGCTACATTCAAGCAGCACGGCTTTCTGTTCTTCCAAATAAATCTCAAGAGCCTGCCTTGATTCGTATTCTTTGCCTAAATTATAAGGTGGAGAGGATACAACTAAATCAATACATTCATCTGGCAGATTACTGAGCAGTTGTAAGCTATCCTCTAAGAGAATCTGGTCTAAGGGGAGATTCTCTCTATTAGTCTTCATTACGATACCTACCTTGCAAGTAATACTAGACTCTGGTGATTATAACCTATTTTAGGTTATTAGCCAATTATTGAGAAAAATATCAATAGTAAGATATTGTACTCTACTTACTTCAATGATCTACCTTGCTGGTGTAGACATACCTAAAGGTGATGGAGGTGCGATCGCATTCTTTCAAAAAAGGCGATCGCTTCTTATTTTAATTACCTTTACGCTCTTTCAGCACTTGATCTAGTAAGTTTCTAGCAGGTTGGGCTTTAGCCAATGCTGCTTGATGGTCACTATAAGCGCGAACAAGGCGAGAAAGACCGCTTACACCTGTTTTGAGTTGCTCAAGTTCTTCACCAGCAACCAGTTCCCCATCGAGCATCCGGCCAATCAAAGGTTTGATATCACCCACTTCTTGGCGGACTTTTTGGAGCTTTTCTAAAGTACTCAGTAAGCTTTTTAATGAGTTCAATATATCGTCAATATTCTGGGCATCTTCCACTGGTTCAAGTGAATTTTCAATTGTTTCCGTATCTTTATCTGAAACTATTGGTTCAAGTGAATCTTCAATTGTTTCCGTATCTTCATCTGAAACTGTTAGTTCAACCGAATCTTCAATTGTTTCCATATCTTCATCTGAAACTGTAGGCAATTTCTGTACAGACGTTTCATTTTTAATCCCGTTTGACCGTGCCATTAACGCTTCCTCAAAGAATTTTTCTTAGTTTATCGCTTATCTCAAGTTTTCAAAGATACTTACTATTGTTATAATTCGTTAAATAAGTACTTATACAAATTAAGCTGTACCTCAACTGGGAAAATATCTACACTTCTACATTATTTACAGTGTTGCTGAAGAAGAGATATAGCCAGTTCAAAACTATTACGTTGAGTTTGTACTGCATAAGCTTCTCTTTCTAAATCTTGCCTGTGGATATTAGTATACCGCATAAAAAATGGTCGAGCATAATTGATTGGCTGAACCTCTAAACCTAAAGTTTTTATTTTTCCTTTTCCCGCACATACTTGTGCGGCATGAACAGCTTCGTGAACTAGGGTCTGAGTACCAATGTGTAGCTCAAAAACTACTGGATTAATCCAAATTTTTTTGTTAGCCACTTCTAATAACCCATAAGCACCTCGCTTTGGTGGTAGCTCAATTACTACCTGAAATCCAAATCTTTCTAATTGATTTTTTAAATCCAAAAATTGTCGTTCAGGGGTAGGTCTTTGAGAAAGTAACAATAAAGAATTTAATAGGAAAGTTTCTATCATTTACTTTTTTAACACCTTACAGGATAAAGTGAACCTTGGCGCAAGATTTAGTACAGTAGCTAACATCAGAAGGAGTTTCGATATTCTTGCGAGATTCCAAATCTTTGCTATTGTACAACTTTCGGCTTGCTCACTGGATGGGAATATTGTTCATTAGAGACTATTAAAAGTCTGTCTAATGCGTAAATTCTGGTAAAATTCGGTTGTCATTATCTCCAACAACTAAAGATGTATAGGACTCCTATTTGATTTTTGAAAAAACTC
>NZ_WBKM01000181.1 GCF_015714725.1 Nostoc sp. WHI | reverse complement strand
CTCCCCACTCCCCAATTAATTATGAGCGTTACTCCTAAATCTGATATCAATTGGCAGCCAGCGACACTACCACAAGTTGACGCTAATGCTGCACCTAACTTTTTCGGTGAATTGGTACAAGAGACGTTGGCTTTAACTCGTCGCTTGTTTATTCAGTTGCAACGCCGTCCCTCATCCTTGGTTGCCGGAATTATTCAGCCGGTGATGTGGTTAGTGCTATTTGGAGCTTTGTTCCAAAATGCTCCCAAGGGTATATTTGGCAACACAACAAATTACGGTCAATTTTTGGCTGCTGGCATAATTGTGTTTACAGCCTTTGCTGGAGCGCTGAATGCTGGTTTACCCGTAATGTTTGATCGCGAGTTTGGCTTTTTTAATCGTTTGCTGGTTGCACCTCTAGCATCGCGGTTTTCCATTGTCTTTGCTTCGGCAATCTTCATCATCAGCCAAAGTTTGCTGCAAGCTGCGGTGATTGTAACGGCGGCGGCGTTCTTGGGGGCTGGACTACCAGATGCAGTAGGATTAAGTGCGATCGCTTTAATTGTCCTCCTCTTAGCTTTAGGTGTGACAGCCATCTCCCTCGGCTTGGCTTTTGCCCTACCCGGTCACATTGAACTAATCGCAGTAATTTTTGTTACTAACCTGCCATTATTGTTTGCTAGTACTGCTTTGGCTCCTCTATCCTTCATGCCTCAGTGGTTGCAGGTTGTGGCTACCTTGAATCCTCTCACCTATGCGATCGAACCCATTCGCTATCTCTATCTCCACAGTAATTGGGGATTAAGTAGTGTAGTGATGCAGGCTCCTTGGGGAAATGTTACCTTTGGAGGAGCGTTGTTAGTGTTGTTTAGCTTTGCCCTTGTCGCCTTACTGAGTATTCAACCTCAACTGCGTCGGACTCTTGCTTAAGATAAAATCGAGCAATTTTAGGGTCAAATCCCCATGAAAAAACCATTTTTACAAATTACTAGACTCTTTGTGGCTACCGTAGCGGGAGTTAGCTTTGCTTCCTTGCTCATAGCTCAACCCAGTTCGGCTCAAGTCGGTTCGACTGATGCTTTTCCCAGTGGTGGTACAACAGACCAAAATACCGATCCGTTTTCCCGCACGAATTCAGATAATTTCAATATGTTTGACCTGATTCATCAGGCAAATTTCGGGAGTTTCAACTGGAATTCTGAACAACAGAACGAACAACTCGACTCCGCCGCCGCCGCCTTTAAAGCAAGGCAACAAAAACTAATTCAAGGTCAACAATCAACCCCTAGCTTGCCATTGGTTGTACCACAATCAGTTACGCCGCCATCAGGTAACTGAATTCAAATAAAAAACCCCAAGCCTTCTAAGGTTTGGGGTGAGACTCTTTCAAAAATCCTTAGTTATCAGGTAAAAAACTACAGCCCAAGTGCAGCTAAAATATCGCTAGCATGGGTACTGGTATTTACATTAGCGTCAACATGGCTAATTTTCCCGGTGGGGTCAATCACGTAGGTAACGCGCTTGTCCACATCAAAAGCTTTGATGAGAGATTTGTCAGTGTCAGCCAGTAGGGGAAAATTCAAATTATATTTTGAGGTGAATGCCTGATGGGAGACTTCATCATCGGCACTGACTCCCAACACCACAACGTCTTTACTTTGATATTCAGGTTGAGCATCCCGAAAACTACAGGCTTGTTTGGTGCAGCCTGGCGTGTCATCTTTGGGGTAAAAATACAAAACGACCGTCTTTCCGGCAAAATCAGATAACGAGACTGTGTTGCCGTTTGTATCTTTGGCGGTAAATGCAGGTGCATCCGTACCAACTGCTAGAGGCATAATTAACCTTTCCTGTTTCAGATTGTTGATGCACTTGAAATTTTACATTAATTTATAATGATTAAATATAATTACTAAAAAATAGCATAACTATACTTTAAGTCACCAATTTTGCTTATATAAGGTAGCTGGTGTCATAAAAAATATACTTTTAAATTAATCTTTATTAGAAGAAAAATCTATACCTATACACAATGCCTGCTGTTGATTCCCAAAACCCAAATATTTTTGTCTATCCTCGAAGCACAGTCGAAAGAGCCGAGCGATCGCTAGTGTGTTCACCCTTTAATCTATCTTTATTTGAAGTTATGGGACACCAGAGTGTGTCATTAACTGCGATCGCTCTAGAAAATGGACTCAAGCAAGGCTATACTAAACGTCCCTTATCAGAATTAGCATGTGACAACGGCTTAGGCTGGCTAATCCAAGTGGGTGTATTGCGGCGAGAAGTCGATGGACAGGGAATTACAGATAGTTTTCGCCTCACTCCCTTGGGACGCCAGTTAGTGGAACAATATCAGGGAAAAAATTGGCGGACTCCTTCATGGCGCGATCGTTTCTTAGATGCTGTGATTCGTTGGTTGCGGATACCCTTTTAGAATAGAAAACCAAAGAGTTAGGATTAGGCAATCAAAGGGAACAATATATACGGAAACATCACATCTATTCGTGAAGTCTTTACCATAATCATGAAATTGAAATTTGTGATGGTGGTGGCATTGGACACTGAGTATAGGGCATAGTGTATTGGTTCTTCTTCCCCTGCTTCCCCTGCTTCCCCTGCTCCCCTGCTTCCCCTGTTTTTAAACTGATGAACGGATTGTCATATAACTGTTCACTCCTAAAAATTCACCCTGTATCTTGAAAAATTAACTGATAGTGACTATGAAATCAATTATGGTAGTGGGGACAACATCCCACGCAGGGAAATCACTTTTAACTACAGCTATTTGTCGTATTTTGTCGCGGCGTGGGTGGCGGGTGGCTCCCTTTAAAGGTCAAAATATGGCTTTAAATGCTTATGTGACTTCTAGTGGTGGAGAAATTGGCTATGCCCAAGCAGTCCAAGCTTGGGCCGCAGGAGTCATACCTTGGGTAGAAATGAACCCAATTTTGCTTAAACCACAAGGGGATATGACCTCCCAAGTAATTATTAAAGGCAGGTCTGTAGGCAAAGTGAGTGCCGCAGATTACTACGAGCAATATTTTGAACTTGGGTGGCGGACAATTGAAGAATCGCTACAGCATTTAGGAACGGAATTTGACATAGTGGTTTGTGAAGGTGCCGGTAGTCCAGCGGAGATTAACCTTAAGCACCGAGACTTAACTAATATGCGGGTGGCAAAATATTTAAACGCGCCAACCATGTTAGTGGTAGATATTGAGCGGGGTGGTGCTTTTGCCCATGTCGTTGGAACCTTAGAGTTATTGGAACCAGATGAACGCGCTCTAATTAAGGGTGTAGTAATTAATAAGTTTCGAGGACAGCGATCGCTCTTAGATCCGGGGATAAAATGGTTAGAAGAACGCACAGGTATCCCTGTTGTCGGTGTTATACCCTACTTACAAGAAGTGTTTCCAGCAGAAGACTCCCTTGATCTGCTAGAACGTCAATCATCGTCGAATAAAGCTCAAACTGACCTCAACATTGCCGTCATCCGCTTACCAAGAATTGCCAACTTCACCGACTTTGACCCACTAGAATCAGAAAGCACAGTTTCACTAAAATATCTCAGTCCTAAACAAGATTTAGGACATCCTGATGCCGTGATTCTCCCAGGGACAAAGACCACAATTGCTGATTTGCTACTGCTGCAAAAAAGTGGTATGGCAGAAGCTATCCAACACTATGCTGCTTCTGGTGGAACGGTTTTAGGTATCTGCGGTGGCTATCAAATGCTTGGTCAAATCATCGCTGATCCAGAAGGGATAGAGGGACAGGCTGGCAGGTATCAGGGGTTGAATCTTTTACCGATCAGAACTGTAATTACAGGACAAAAAGTAGCCCGCCAGCGCCAAGTTAGCTCGAATTATCCGCAACAGGGCTTGCCAGTCAATGGTTTTGAAATTCACCAAGGGCGATCGCGTATTGAACAGCAAGGGATAGACCCCAAATCTTACCATGCCCTATTTGACGATATTAATTTAGGGTTAGTGGATAATTGTCAATCAGTGTGGGGTACTTATCTCCACGGAATTTTTGACAACGGCCCTTGGCGACGGGCTTGGTTAAATCGCCTCCGTCAACAGCGAGGTTTAAAATCTTTGCCCACAGGTGTTGCTAACTACCGGGAACAGCGAGAGCAGATTTTGGACTCTCTAGCGACTGAAGTTGAAAGTCATTTAGACTTAACTCCATTTTTGTCTTAAGCTAGACTCTGATCGAAAATTCAAAAAGGATCGATTGTTTGCTTTGAGTCTGTCTGAATTACGAATTACGAATTACGAATTACGAATTATTATCTGATGATTGTTTGTGTCCGCTTTTTACCAGATGATGTCACAGTAGATGCCGAAGTGGGAGAAGCCCTATTAGATGTAGCAGACCGGGCTGGGGTATTTATTCCCACCGGTTGTCTCATGGGGTCTTGTCACGCTTGCACCGTCGAATTAGAGGATGGAGAAATCATCCGCGCTTGTATCACCGCAGTACCGCCACGTGAGGAATTGACGATTAATTTATTTAGTGACCCAACTTGGTAATGTCCGAAATTACAGACTATCATCCTTAAAGGAGAATCACATGGGACGACCACCCATCCATCCTGGAAAAATTCTTGTTGATGACCTCCATGAATTGCAGATGAGCGCAAGTGAGTTAGCACGTATCCTTCATGTACCAACAAATCGTATTACTGAAATAATTAATGGTGAACGGGCAATTACTGCTGACACGGCATTACGATTAGGGCAATGATTTGGTACTGGTGCCGAGTTGTGGATGAATTTACAAAAGAATTATGAGCTTAGACTAACTGAACAAAAAATAGGTGAAGAAATTCAGGCAACTATTTCTCCCCGGATATTACCTGAGTATAAACAAGTCATGGCAAAATTTGTTCCTATTTGGTTTTCAAGCACTACAAACTTTAGTGAAGTAGGTTTAGAACATGGATTGATAAAAAATAAACAGCTTTATAATGGTAGATGCACTTATACTATCATTACTGAAAGATACTCATCATTATACGGTATTAGCGATAATGCAAACCTAATAAAGCTATTGGAAAATGAAGGCTTTGAAGACATTAAGCTAGAATTATTAGAAGGTTATATTGGTTTTGAAAAAGTAACCGATTAAATAAGTAATAATATGTTTGGAGATTAAATATAGTGTTATGTTTATCTGTCTAATTGAGATTACTTCACTGCTCACTGTCAATCAACAGCCTATATTTTGGACTGTGGCAACATATAACTTTGACCCTGGACTAACACAAAATGAATTCTTTTGGCTTAATTGGAATATAAATGATAAAAAAAGGAAGTTGCGTATAAAAGTGCTGGAGATAGAAAAAAATGTTTTCCCAAAAGGAAGCTGTCCTCCTGATGTTTTCCCAAAAGGAATCTATCCACCCGATTATAAAAATGAATCTGTTTTCTTGTTAAGAATTTTTGGGGAAGCAGAAGACAGAGATGAATTCGTTGAAGTTGTAAATTTCATGAAAAAGATGAATCCAGGAAAATTCGATCCTACTTCTAGTAATTGAAAAAAATCAATTTTTAAGGTTTAACAAGCTCCAATCAACCAATAATAATGCTTGGTTGCACCTCCTCCAATCCTTAAAAAATCCATCTTTTCCCCTCAGGCAGCAAGAAACTTTTACAGATTGTTTCCTACTGCCTGTTTTTATCTATATCAATTAGCTTTAACATTCAGCGCATATTCTTTAAACCTTTCTAAATCAGCTTGAATCGTTGATTCAACTATCCGCCCCAAAAACAAGTTATCCATAATTTTGCCAATAATGCCGGGGATGGCGTAGGAAATGGTCATTTTGACAACGCTACCACCGTGGCGATCGTAAAAGCGAATCGCTCCCTGATTGGGCAAACCATCAATCGATTCCCATTCGATAATTTGGTTGGGAATAACTTTGAGAATTCGAGATTTCCAAGTAAATTCCAAACCGCCAGTTTTTAATTTCCAAATAGATATATCTGGATTGTCTGGCGGAATTTTCACCGAATCAATCCACTTCATCCATCGGGGCATTTGCTCTAAATCAGCCCAAAGGCTCCATACTAAATCTATAGGAGCGTCTACTTCTACGTGCACAGTATGCTCTAACCAATCTGACATTCTTTGTTCTTCCTTCGCGCCCTAAAGCAACTTCGTGTTTACGCTTCCTTTGCGGTAGCCTGCGGTAAGCCGCTTTACGTTTACGTTATTTCTTCAAAGTCTCCAAAATCACTTTTGCTGCACGCCGTCCAGAAATAGTAGCTCCTTCCATGCTGTCGATGTAATCTTGCTGAGTATAACTCCCTGCAAGGAAGAAATTATCTACTGGTGTTTTTTGGTTAGGACGGTACGCATCCATCCCTGGCGCTTCTCGGTAGAGAGACTGAGCAAGTTTTACCACACTGTACCAAGTCATATTTAGCTCCCGCGACGAGGGAAACAGTTCATGGACTTGCTTGAGGACATGGTGTGCGATCGCTTCATTACTTTGAGCAATAAACGGATCTCCCGGTGTCAGCACTAGCTGTAACAATGAACCCTGTCCTGGGCGATAATAATCAGCAGGGCTAGTCAACGCCAAATCGGCAAAACAAGAAAAGTCAGCATCGGCTGTATACAGTAAATTATCGATTCCAGCCGCGTGATTAAGCTGTTTACGTTCCTCTCCATCGTTCAGTTCCGTTACCCAACCGTCGAAGCGTAACTGCACTGTAGCCACTGGCACTGCATCCAATTTGTAAATATTGTCAAATTCCGACCACTTACGCCACTCATGGGGTAGGATGCGTTGAATTCCTGGAACATCACAGGCAAAGACGTAAGCATCAGCAGTAATAGTTTCCACTTTATCACCTTGGGCAACTACTATACCAGTGACGTGAGTTTGTTCGTCTGACTCAGTAAACTGAATTTCCCGAACTTGCCGACGCGTATAAACTTTGGTGCCTCTAACTTCTAAATATTCTAGAATAGGCTTGTGCAAATATTCAGATGGAGAACCTTCCAGCATTCGCAAAACTGAAGCTTCAGTTCTAACTGCAAATAACTGGAATATCGTTAACATACAACGGGCAGACATATTTTCGCAGTCAATGAATCCCAATGCGTAGGCGATGGGATTCCATAAGCGCTTGATGCTGCCATTACTTCCGCCGTGACTGCGGAACCAGTCGGCAAAGCTAATTCTATCTAATTTACGGATTGTTTTCATCGCCCCATTAAAGTCTACTAATCCGCGAACTATCGGACTAGTACCCAAAGCGATCGCATTTTGCAGTTTATCCTGCAACGATAGTTGAGAAGTAGTGAAAAATGCCTTTAAGCCATTGAAAGGCGCACCCGTAAGAAAGCGAAAATCCAAAGCACCAGTGCGCCCCCCTTTATTAATAAAAGTGTGGGTATGTTCCTTGAGGCGTAAGTTTTCTAACACCCCCACTTTTTTCATCAAGTCAAATAGTTGGTAGTAGCACCCGAAAAATACATGCAGCCCCATTTCTAGATGGTTGCCATCTTCATCAACCCAACTGCCAACTTTACCACCCACAAACGGACGAGATTCAAAAATCTCTATTTCACAACCAGCATCAGCTAGATCTACTGCGGTTGCTAGTCCAGCCAGTCCCGCACCTACGATTGCAACGCGCATTCCGTCGTTCCTTTTCAGCTTCTTTACAGATTGTAACTGGATTGGTGTCGGAATTTGCTACTTAACATCAACTCCACCAGCATTTCAAAGCATGGCAATGTCGATACTAAAACCTCTTTGATCACTTCTTTTAGTCCCGGCAAATGACCAGACGCGAGAAAAATCGCGTCTCGATCAGTTAGACAAATTTTTGTCCATAGCAGCGGACTCAAAAAAGTATTATGGCTATTTTTTGGTGGCAAAGCAGTTATCTGAATAAGTTATGAAAGCATCTTCTTACCTGTTTCCATCTTTGCTGTCGTCGCAAACAGGCAAACTTCTAATCAGTTCACGAATCACATCGGTTGCGGGTCTACCTGTTTGTTGACAATATTTTTCTAGTTTTTCCGCTTCCTGTGTTGCGAGATTGACTGTTATACGTTTAACAGCCCATTTTTTATTTGTCACTATCATGCTCTTTGCTGTATATTTAAGATCGTCGAAAGGGTCTAAGTAAAGATAGCACTGATAAGATTATCAGAGTTTGTCTCAGGAAACAAATAATACCATTAATATTAAAAATTTTCCTTTTGTTTAAAGTATTTATAATTTTCTAAAGAAATCAAAAAACTAAACTTTATTTGTTACCATTGTGACAGTAAAAAAGCAAGTAGTTGCTTTTGAAGGTAATAACCCCACTAACAGCATGAGTGAAGCCTGACAATGAAATTTTATAAATGAATTTGAGACACCTATCTGTTGACTAAATCAATATTTCCAAAATTATTCTCCATCGAAAGCATTTGACCTTCTCTCTTAACCAAGTTCGCTAAACCCGCTTTTAGAGAACATCTGGCATAACACTAGGAAATAAAGCTTTAGAATCATTATATGGGGAAATACTGGTTTACAGCCGGATTCCAATGGTCTATGGAGGTCGTGAATAATCAATTAAAAGTGAGCAAATAATTGTGAATTGATTGTTGTCCTAAGCTTCCTGTCCGTTGCTATACATGACGTGCATTGGAAAGTACCGCGCCCTAAGAGTACGCAGATGAAACAGGAAAAAGAATAAATATAAGCGGGTAAGGCTTTAAGTTTTAAGCCTTCTTCCTTTCCCCTTTGAAATGTAGTTTCGGTTAATATACAAATCAAATAAACATCGACTTAATTTCTCACACTCCCAATGTGACATTGAGGATTACAGCGATTCGTGCAACTATTCAATTTTAAGTTAGGGCATCAGTTGGAGAGTGCCAATACCTAAATCTTTAGGTGAAAGCGATCGCGCTTCAAACAAAGCCATCATATCTCGTAACTGAGGATTGGCACGGGAAGCTCCCATTAATCCTTTGGCAATGATTAAGCCACAGTAGCCCTTAGTATTTTTACATCGCTGATTCCATTTTTTCCGGGCTTCTACATGAATTGGATCTTCATCTAAAAATTCACCGAATAGAAACAATTCGCCATTTTGAGTTTGTAATAAACCTAGGTCATAGCGATCGCCATCGAAGGAGTCAGTACCTGGATTAAAGCAAATTGCTCTCAGTCCGCCTGCTGCTTCCATTCTTTCAATTACAGTCTTAGCCTTGGGCCGGGAAGTTTGAACTAAAATCACCGGCAAACCATCACCCACTTGTTTGATTTCACCAGCTTTGTGGTAGCTGACCCCCTTGCGTAAGTACTCCAGCATTTCCCAGGACACCACACCTAAGCTGAGGAAAGAGTCTTCTGGTATCAAGTCATCTTGCAATGATTGGAACTTTGGGGAGCCAAGGCTTTCAATCTCCTGATCATCGACACCAAAACCTGCCATTTCCTCTAATTCTGCTGCTAACTGCGGCATCGTAGAAACTGTCACAGCCGTAGATTTAGTTGATTCTTCCGACTGCGGCAGAGAGATGCGATAGCGACGGCTAAGGATAGGAAAGATGTCCTCATGAAGTTGGCGACAGTGATCGCGAATAAAGCGGCTCAGGCTTTCCATCGCAACGAAGATTACAAGTGCTTCTTCGTCATACAAAACAGACCGTAGTCCTTCTAAGGGGTGGATATTACCGAAAGTAGGGTCAATTTCTGATAATGGCAGATCCACCAAATCACCTTTTTCATCCTCATCTTCATCGGTTTCGTCAGCACTCTCAAAGGTGAGAAACAGGCAATCTTGCTTGAGGAACGCTTCTTCTAGATGCTCGGTTGATTTATCATCTGTTAAAACTGCGGCGCGAAACCTTTTTAAAGACTCTTCTGAGCGATAAAACAAAATTCCATACTCCATTCCCAGCATTCCCATGACTGAAGCGTAGAGTGTACCAACATCCCACTTATTAATCTCGATTGAAAAAATTTGCTGTTCTTCCAAAAATTCCCAAGGTGCTGCTTGCCAAATGGCAAATGCTTTCTCTCGCAAGATTTGGGCATACTGTGGGGGTAAGTCGGGGGTTTGACTATCGAGAATGTCGGCGAACCCACGAAACAGTTCATTAATTAAAGGCAGTTCTGGTGCGTAGTCAATGGCGATATCCAAATCTTGCAGCACCCCCCGCAAATAAAATTGGATCTCACGGTCTCTGACTACAATTCTTTGGGGTCTGGCAGGTCTTGCCGGACTGTGTGGATGCTCCATTGCTCGCATTAAAGTGCGAACTATTGCTTCTGGTCCGATATCTGAAGCTACCACGTCCATTCCCCGAACCACACCTTGGGAGTAATCTACCCAAAGAATGCATTCTCCCTTTGCCTCTGAATCTGAGTACTGGTTTGGTGACGATGATAACGGACGGCGATCGCCCTCCCATATAGAAGGAATTTGAGTTAATTTCTTCAACCGACGACTGGTAGAGCGATTAAAACTTGTCATAGAGTAAGTTAATCAAAAAGAAGCAATTTGGAAGTAAACTTTGGGAGATGGCTAGCCTCGGATTAAGTTTTTATGGCTGCACCTGAAGGATGGTTACTTCTCAGGCTGCCGTAAGGCTTGAACTTCAACAATACCGAATCTTTAAATCCACTGAGTCCCTCAATTCTAGAATAAAAATCTTTGGCTGCTTTTGGCGAAGTGTTTACAATTTGGTATCCAGCCATATCTAAGCCGCTAGAATGAATATAAAAACACCAATGGCAACCCGGAGGCGGTAACAAGCCTACATAGGGTAACACTTAGACTAATTTAAGGAGTTTAAAAAGTAGATGACACAAGCAATTCAGGCTCAACAACGTGGTATTTTGTTAAGCGAAGCAGCATTGCATCAGGTAAAATCCCTCCGGGACAGGCAAGGAACAGACTTCTGCTTACGGGTAGGAGTACGTCAGGGTGGCTGTTCTGGGATGTCTTACATGATGGACTTTGAAGACACCAGCAAGATCACTCCTCATGATGAAGTTTTTGACTACGATGGCTTCAAAATTGTCAGCGATCGCAAGAGTTTATTATATCTCTACGGCTTAATGCTTGATTATAGCGATGCCATGATTGGCGGTGGCTTTCAATTCACTAACCCCAATGCCAACCAAACTTGTGGTTGCGGCAAGTCCTTTGGGGTGTAATATTGTCCTTTGTCATTTGTCCTTTGTCCTTTGCAAATGACCAATACTTCTCTACGAGAGGCTGCGCCAACGGCAAGGCTCAGTACAAGTGACTAATGACCAATGACTAATGACCAATGACCAATGACTAATACAGTTGAATCCCTGTTTGATACAGGTTTAGAACGCTATAAAGCAGGAGAATCGGTAGAATCTTTAATCCCTGTGTTTAAAGAAGTGTGCGATCGCGCTCCTAAAACTAGTGCTGCTTGGATTTGTTTAGCGTGGTTATATTTACTCGAGAACAAACCCAATTTGGCTTACAAAGCTGCACAGAAGGCAGTCAAGTTAAACCCACAAGATCCACAGGCTAGAGTAAATATTGCCTTAGCAATGCTGGAAACAGGTCAAAAAGGTTTGCGAGAACACATTGACATTGCACAACAGTTAATGTTTGTCAATGAAGAATGGAGTGATGAAATAAAAAATAGTATTGAAGATGGTTTAACTAGAAAACCAGATTGGCAGAATTTGATAAAAGTCAGAAATTGGCTGTTTGAAAAATGAAGATGGGGAGTAGGAAGTAGGGAGTAGGGAGTAGGGGGACAAGGAAAAATTATTGAATAAGTCTCTCTGTTGTCTACTTTATTTCTTGCTAATACCAACTCCCCACTCCCCACTCCCTATTCCCC